>NZ_JBSFHA010000056.1:0-74881 GCF_053596855.1 Streptomyces sp. NPDC001617 | reverse complement strand
GTCTCGGAGGCGGTGACGAACTCCCGCAGCGGGTGCGCGGCCAGCACCGCGTCCACCTCCGGCGTCAACGCCGCCGCCAGCCGCGCGGCGGCCGGGCGGGTTTCGTCGCGGAGCGCGGCGACGGCGGCCAGTGCTATGTCACATTGCACAGGAGGCATCCCGGCGGCCGCCCGCTCGTACAGCCGTGCCCCCTCCTCCAGGACCAGCTCCGTGTCCATCCCTGCCGGGATCTTGATCTGGGCATGGTGGCGCCAGGTGGTGACCGGGTCGCCCCAGGCCTCCACGGTGAAGGTCCAGTGGCCGGGGTCGCCGGCCGTGACGGTGGCGCCCCAGCGGTCGGTGCCCGGGGCGAGCTCGCGCAGCGGTGTCCAGGGGCCGGGGCGGCCTTCGGGGTCGGTCAGGACCACGTTGGCGGCGACCGCGTCGTGGCCCTCACGGAAGACGGTGGCCGAGATCTCGAACGACTCGCCGGTGACGGCCTTGGCGGGCCGGCGGCCGCGCTGGACGACCGGGCGGACGTCGAGGACGGGTATGCGCCCGATGCCGGCGGTGTCGCCCGCGGAGGGTGGCTCCGGGGCCGACGGTCCGGCGTCGGCGGTGCGCACGGGGGCTGTTTCGGGCTTGCGCGTCGTGGGTGCTGACGAGTGGTGCGTGGCGGGCATGACCGCTCCTGTCCGCGTCAACGTGGGTGGGCGGATGGCGTGTGGGGAGGGGGTCCTGCGTGGTGTCCATGGTGAAACGTACCGGAGAAGCCTTCCCACCCTATTCGGGTGAGCATTCCGGCACTTTGTTAACTACTCACGCGTATGTCTACACACAAGACTGGCCCCGTTCTGAACGAACGGGGCCGTCTCACACCGTGTTCCTACGCGTGTTCCCCGCTGCCTTCCTACGAGGGGGGTACCTGGAGAAGTTCGTCCGGTGAGCCGAGGCCCCGGCCGGAGATCTTCCCGGACACCGCCAGTTTCACGATCGCCCTGGACACCTGGGCCGGCGTCGCCTTCGGATGGTCGGCCAGATAGAGCGCGGACGTGCCCGTCACATGCGGGGTCGCCATCGACGTACCGGAGAAGGTGGCCTTTCCGGTGTCGCTCGCGTACGAGGCCGAGGTGATCGACACTCCGGGGGCGAACACGTCGACGGCCGAGCCGAGGTTGGAGAAGCTCGCCCGTGCGTCCGTCCTGTCGGTCGCGCCGACTGTGATGGCCTCCGGGACGTCCGCCGGGGAGTAGAGCGCGGCCGGCAGACCGTCGTTCCCGGCGGCGACGGCGTAGGTGACACCGGACGCGATGGAGTTGCGGACGGCCGCGTCCAGCTGGGCGTTGTGGTAGCCGCCCAGGCTGAGGTTGGCGACCGCGGGCTTCCTCGCGTGCTTGGTCACCCAGTCGATACCGGCGATGACCTGGGACGTCGTACCGGACCCGTTGTTGTCGAGGACCCTGACGGCGACCACCTTCGCCTTCTTGGCGACGCCGTATGTCGTCCCGGCGATGGTCCCGGCGACATGGGTGCCGTGTCCGTTGCCGTCACTCGCCGTGGGGTCGTTGTCGACGAAGTCCCAGCCGTAGCCGGCCCGCCCGCCGAAGTCCTTGTGCGTGATCCGGATGCCGGTGTCGATCACGTACGCCGTCACACCGGCACCCGCGGACTCGGGCCAGGTGTAGCTCTTGTCCAGCGGCAGGCTCGGCTGGTCGATCCGGTCCAGGCCCCAGGACGGCGGGTTCTTCCGCGTGTGGTCGAGGCTGACCCGGGTGTCCTGGACGACCGAGGCGACCTGCGAGTCGGCCGCGAGGAGCTTCGCCTGTCTCTCATTGGCCTTGATCGCATAGCCGTTCAGGACGGTGTCGTAGGTGTGGCTTATTTTCGCCCCGTACCTCTCGGCGATGTCCTTTCCGGTCGCCGACGGAGCCTTCGTACCCCCCTTGAGTGTCACCAGGTAACTTCCGCTGACGGAGCCGGGCTCTCCGGCGCCCAGTATCCGCCCCTGAGCTACGGCGTGCGCGGGCAGGGTCATGGCTGAAAGCGCGGCGGCACAGGTCACCGCCGTGAGGCCCCCTGCCCGGCGCAGACGCCGTGTTCGCGTCCGTGCCATGGTCGATTTCCCCCTCCATTGGCTCACTGCGCAGCCTCTCGTGGGGTGCAGAAGGTCCACAAGGGGGCCTACGAGGGCGGAATCGGCCATGTCGGCCATGACGGACGGGTGAAGGTTGCGTTTGTTTCCGGACTGTGTACGACTCTGCCGCGCTCTTGGACGCGCCGTGGTTACGGAGCCCCCCGCACCGATACCGTCGAGGTTGACGACGAGACGCACACCGCCGTGCGTCCGCACAGCGACACGCGTCGAGGTGGAAAGTGAAGGCGATCCGTCGGTTCACCGTCCGTCCCGTTCTCCCCGAACCCCTCCGTCCGCTCAGCGACCTGGCCCGCAATCTGCGCTGGTCCTGGCATGCGGAGACCCGTGACCTCTTCCAGTCCGTCGACCCCGAGCGCTGGGCCGCCTCGGAGTGCGATCCCGTACGGCTGCTGGGCAGTGTGTCGCCGGCGCGGCTGGCCGAGCTGGCGGAGGACCGCCGGTTCCTGCGTCGGCTGACGGCGGTCGCCGACGACCTGAGCGACTACGTCACCGGCGAGCGCTGGTACCAGGCCCAGCCGGGCGGGCTTCCCGCCGCCGTCGCCTACTTCTCGCCCGAGTTCGGCATCACGGCCGCCCTGCCGCAGTACTCGGGCGGGCTCGGCATCCTGGCCGGCGACCACCTCAAGGCGGCCAGCGACCTGGGTGTGCCTCTGATCGGCGTGGGCCTCCTGTATCGGCACGGCTACTTCCGCCAGTCCCTCTCCCGCGACGGCTGGCAACAGGAGCACTACCCGGTCCTCGACCCCAACGAGCTGCCGGTCGCCCAGCTGAAGGAGCCCGACGGCACCCCCGCCCAGCTCTCCCTCGCCCTCCCCGGCGGCCGACAGCTGCACGCCCGCATCTGGCTCGCCCAGGTCGGCCGGGTGCCGCTGTTGATGCTCGACTCGGACGTGGAGGAGAACGACCTCGGCGAACGCGGGGTGACCGACCGGCTCTACGGCGGCGGCAGCGAACACCGCCTGTTGCAGGAGATGCTGCTCGGTATAGGGGGTGTGCGGGCGGTGCGCACCTACTGCCGGCTCACCGGCCACCCGGCACCGGAGGTCTTCCACACCAACGAGGGGCACGCCGGCTTTCTCGGCCTGGAGCGGATCGCCGAACTCTGCGACGACGGGCTGGACTTCGACTCGGCCCTGGAGGCGGTCCGTGCGGGGACCGTCTTCACCACCCACACCCCCGTCCCGGCCGGCATCGACCGCTTCGACCGCGAACTCGTCGCCCACCACTTCGGACCCGAGGCCGAACTCCCGCACATCGACGTCGAACGCATTCTGAACCTGGGCATGGAGACCTACCCCGGCGGCGAGCCCAACCTCTTCAACATGGCGGTGATGGGCCTGCGCCTCGGCCAACGCGCCAACGGCGTCTCGCTGTTGCACGGTCAGGTCAGCCGGGAGATGTTCTCCGGCCTGTGGCCGGGATTCGACCCCGAGGAGGTGCCGATCACCTCCGTCACCAACGGCGTCCACGCCCCCACCTGGGTCGCCCCCGAGGTCTTCCGCCTCGGCGCCCGGCAGATCGGCGCCCAGCGCACCGAGGACGCGCTCACCGTCGGCGGCTCGGACCGCTGGGACGCGGTCGCCGACATCCCCGACCAGGACATCTGGGAGCTGCGCCGGAACCTGCGGGAGCAACTGGTCGACGAGGTACGGGAGCGACTGCGCGCCTCCTGGCGTCAACGCGGGGCGGGGACCGCCGAGTTGGGGTGGATCGACGGGGTGCTCGACCCCGACGTCCTCACGATCGGATTCGCGCGCCGTGTCCCCTCGTACAAACGCCTGACGCTGATGCTCCGCGACCGCGACCGTCTGATGGATCTGCTTCTGCACCCCGAGCACCCGATCCAGATCGTGGTGGCCGGCAAGGCCCACCCGGCGGACGACGGCGGGAAGCGGCTGGTCCAGGAGCTGGTCCGGTTCGCGGACGACCCGAGGGTGCGGCATCGGATCGTGTTCCTGCCGGACTACGGCATGGCGATGGCGCAGAAGCTGTACCCGGGCTGCGACATCTGGCTGAACAACCCGCTGCGGCCGTTGGAGGCGTGCGGGACGAGCGGTATGAAGGCGGCGCTGAACGGCTGCCTCAACCTCTCCGTCCTGGACGGCTGGTGGGACGAGTGGTTCCAGCCCGACTTCGGCTGGGCGATCCCGACGGCGGACGGGGCGGGCACGGACCCGGACCGGCGGGACGACATAGAGGCCGCGGCGCTCTACGACCTGCTGGAACAGCGCGTGGCACCGCGCTTCTACGAACACGGCCAGCACGGCCTGCCCGACCGCTGGATCGAGATGGTCCGCCAGACCCTGACCCTCCTCGGCCCGAAGGTGCTGGCCGGCCGCATGGTCCGCGAATACGTGGAGCGTCTCTACACCCCGGCCGCCCATGCGCACCGCGCGATGGACGCCGACTCCGCGCGCGAACTCTCCGCCTGGAAGGGGCGGGTGCGGTCCGCCTGGCCGGGCGTCACGGTCGACCACGTCGAGACCTCGGCCGCCACACCGACCGCGGAACTCGGCACGACCCTCGCCCTGCGGGTACGCGTCGGCCTCGGCGAGCTGCGCCCGGAGGACGTCGAGGTCCAGGCCGTCTCGGGCCGCGTCGACACCGAGGACGGCATCACGGACGCGACGACGGTCCCGCTGAAGCCGGCGGGTGGACCGGACATGGACGGACGCTGGGTGTACGAGGGCCCGCTCTCCCTCGACCGGACAGGGCCGTACGGCTACACGGTCCGCATCCTGCCGGCGCATCGACTGCTGGCGTCGGGTGCGGAGTTGGGGCTGGTGACGGTGCCTGGTGAGGAGACCGGGGAGGGGGCGGGTGTGCTGATGCGGTGAGCGGCTCTTCTCGACGCCGGTCACGCATTCTCAGCCCGTCCGGGGGCGGCAGCCCCCGGACGGCGCCCCCAGACCCCCGCTCACCCCTCGGAGAGCGGCGCGCACAACCGCTGCAGCACCTTGCCGCAGCGGCGCGCGTACGCGTTCTGCAGCCCCCGGGTCGCCGGACCGCCCGCCCGCGCGTACCACTTCGCCGGGCGGCTGAACGCCGAGACGGTCAGCCACACCGTGCCGTCTCCCGTGCGCTCCACGACGAACAGTTCCTCGCCGCACTCCGGGTGGTCGGTCAGGGTGCCGTAGGCCCAGCCGGTGCGGCGGGGTTCCTCGACCGTGTAGATGACGCGGCACGGGGCCTTGATCATGCCGGCGAGGGTGACGGTGACGTCGACGTCCGGGGCCGCGCGGTCCGCGCTCGCGTCGATGCCGACGCCCAGCTCGCGGTGCATCTCCCAGGACATGACGGCCTCGGAGGCTCTCTGGAAGACCTTCTCGCCCTCGCCGATGCGCGTGCGGACATGGAGGAGGTGGAAACCCGGCGGGCAGAACCCGCCGCGCCGGGTCGCGCCGACATCGTCGTACGTGTAGTCGCTCGGGGGCATGGGACACAAGAGTAGGGCGGTACCCGGGGATGCCTTCGTCCCGGGTACCGCCCTGTCAACCGCTGGGTCAGCTGGTGACGTTGACGCCCGTCCAGGCCGCCTTCACCGTCGCGTACTCGGTGCTGCTGGAGCCGTACAGGTCCGCCGCCGCCGACAGGGTGCCCGCGCGGGCACCCGAGTAGTCGGTGGAGGACGTGAAGTACTCGGTCAGCGCCTTGTACCAGATCTGCAGCGCCTTGGCGCGGCCGATGCCGGTGATCGTCGAGCCGTTCTTCGTCGGCGAGTTGTAGCTCACGCCGTTGATCGTCTTCGAACCGCTGCCCTCCGAGAGGAGGTAGAAGAAGTGGTTCGCGACGCCGGACGAGTAGTGGACGTCCAGGTTGCCGACGGAGGAGGACCAGTAGTCCGCCGAGCCGCCGTCCTTGCTGGGCTTGTCCATGTAGCGCAGCGGGGTGCCGTCGCCGTTGATGTCGATCTTCTCGCCGATCAGGTAGTCACCCGGGTCGGACGAGTTGGCGGCGTAGAACTCCACACCGGTGCCGAAGATGTCGGAGGTCGCCTCGTTCAGGCCGCCGGACTCGCCGCTGTAGTCCAGTCCCGCCGTGTTGGCGGTGACGCCGTGGCTCATCTCGTGGCCGGCCACGTCGAGCGAGGTCAGCGGGTCGAGGTTGCTGTCGCCGTCGCCGTAGGTCATGCAGAAGCAGCTGTCGTCCCAGAAGGCGTTGACGTACGAGCTGCCGTAGTGGACCCGGGAGTAGGCCGCGACGCCGTTGTCCTTGATGCCGGAGCGGCCGAAGGTGTTCTTGTAGAAGTCCCAGGTCTCCTGCGCGCCGTAGGCCGCGTCCGCGGCGGCCGTCTGGTCGGTGCTGGAGCTGGAGGCCGCGCCGGTGCCCCAGGTGTTGTCCGAGTCGGTGAACAGCGTGCCGGTGCCGGAGCTGCTGGTGTGCTTCAGGTTGTACGTCTTGTGACCGCCGCGGGTCGTGTCGTACAGCTGGTACGTCGAGCCCGACAGGTAGGTGTTCAGGGTGACGTTGCCCGAGTACAGCGTCTTGCCGGTGCCGGTCGCGGCGCCCGCGTTCTCGATGCCCTGGTACTCGTAGAGCTTCTTGCCGGTCGCCGCGTCGGTGATGACGTGCAGCTGGTTCGGGGTGCCGTCGTCCTGGAGGCCGCCGACGATGGTCTCGTAGGCGAGGACCGGCTTGCCGTCCGCCGCCCAGATCACCTTGCGGGCGCCGTCGGCGGCCGACTTGGTGGAGCCCAGCGTCTTCGCGGCGCTGACGGCCTGCTTCTCGGCCTTGGCCGGGGTGACCGCGGCCTTGAGCGAGGCGATCTTGATGGTGGCCTTCGTCGCCTTGGTGACGCCCTCGGACTTGCCGGACTTGGCGGTGTGGACGACCAGGTCGCCGCCCAGGACCGGCAGGCCCGCGTAGGTGCGCTCGTAGCGCGTGTGGGTCGTGCCGTCGGCGTCCTTCACGACGTCCTTGACGACCAGCTTCTCCTTGGCGCCGAGGCCTATCTGCTTCGCCGTCTCGGCGACGTTCGCCTCCGCCTTCTTGATGAGGGAGACGCGGGTCGCGGCGGACAGCGCGGCGGGGGCGCCGGCCGTACGGGCCGCGGCCAGGGAGTCCGCCTGGACGGGGGCTGCGGACGCACCGGTGGTCAGGCCGGTGGTGAGCAGGGTTCCGGCGGCGACAGCGGTCGCGATGGCCAGCGTCGAGCGCTTGTGACGCGCGTAGAGGGGGGTCACACAAGCTCCTTGTGGTGGGGGAGTCCGGCACGGCCGTGGGGTGGCAGGCCGGGGTTGCTGTGAAGTTGTGCGGCGGTTGTGAGGAAGAGTGGCATCAAGGCGCGTACATGTCAGCGCCCCGAAGTGATGTTGGCCGAAAACCGACTGTCGGGCGAACATTGCGGGCATGTAAACCGGGCCGACCGGGGTCAATGGCCAACCATCTGTAGGTAAGGCGGTGGCAAAATGAGGGCGCCGCCCCGGAGAGGTGAACCACCGGGACGACGCCGTGATTTCGGGCCCGGGACCCGTTCGGGCCCCCTGCCTACGGGAAGGTGATCTTCCAGCTGTTGATGCTGCCGACGTCCTGTGCGGCCTGGTCCTGAACCTTCAACTTCCAGGTGCCATTGGCCGATTCGGAGGAGGCGTTCACCGTGTAGGTGTCCGTCACGTTGTCCGCCGAGTCGGAGGAGCTGAAGTTCTTCAGCCGGTACGAGGCGCCGGACGGGCCGACCAGATCGATCACCAGGTCGCCGCGCCAGGTGTGGCTGATGTTCGGCGTCACCTGAAGGTTGCTCGGAGCGTTCCCGGTCCGGCCCGAGACGGTGATGGACGAGGTGACCGCCGGCCCGTTGTCCGGAATCGACACCGCGGTCGTGTTCTCGTACGACGTCCCGGTCCCGCCGCCGCCCCCGCCGGAGCGCGCGCCGACCGCCACGGCCGCCCACGCGTCCTGCACCGCCTTGTACTCGGTGGACGTCGTCCCGTACAGCTCACCGGCCGCTGCGAGGGTGCCGGTGCGGGCGGCGGCGTAGTTGGTGGTGGAGGTGAACTTGGTGGTCAGCGCCCGGTACCAGATCTGCAGCGCCTTGTCCCGGCCGATGCCGGTGACCGGAAGCCCGTCCGAGGTCGGCGAGTTGTAGCTGACGCCGTTGATGACCTTGGCGCCGCTGCCCTCGCTGAGCAGGTAGAAGAAGTGGTTGGCGACGCCCGAGGAGTAGTGCACGTCGAGGTTGCCGACGCCCGAGTACCAGGAGTCGGCGGAGCCGCCGTCCTTGCTGGGCTTGTCCATGTAGCGCAGCGGGGTGCCGTCGCCGTTGATGTTGATCTTCTCGCCGATGAGGTAGTCGCCGACGTCGGAGGAGTTGGCGGCGTAGAACTCCACGCCGGTGCCGAAGATGTCGGAGGTCGCCTCGTTCAACCCGCCCGACTCACCGGAGTAGTTGAGGCCCGCCGTGTTCGACGTGACACCGTGGCTCATCTCGTGGCCGGCCACGTCGAGGGAGGTCAGCGGGTCGGCGTTGCCGGAGCCGTCGCCGTAGGTCATGCAGAAGCAGCTGTCGTCCCAGAAGGCGTTGACGTACGAGTTGCCGTAGTGGACGCGCGAGTAGGCGCCGACGCCGTTGTTCTTGATGCCGGAGCGGCCGAAGGTGTTCTTGTAGAAGTCCCAGGTGACCGCGGCCCCGTAGTGCGCGTCGGCGCCGGCCGTGGCCGCGTTCGACGTGGTGCCGTTGCCCCAGGTGTTGCTGGTCTGCGAGAACAGCGTGCCGGTGCCGGACGTGCCGTGGTTGAGGTTGTACGTCTTGTGGCCGCCGCGGTCGCCGTCGGTCAGGTTGTAGTTGGAGCCCGACTGGGTCGTCGTCAGCGAGACCGTGCCGCTGTACTGGGTGTTGCCGGTGCCGGTCGCGTTCTCGATGCCCTGGTACTCGTAGAGCTTCTTGCCGGTCGCCGCGTCGGTGATGACGTGCAGCTGGTTCGGGGTGCCGTCGTCCTGGAAGCCGCCGATCACGGTCTCGTAGGCGAGGACCGGCTTGCCGGAGGCGGCCCAGATCACCTTGCGGGCGCTGTCCGCGGCGGACTTGGTCCCGCCGAGGGCCTTCGCGCGCTTGACGGCCTGCTGCTCGGCGGACGCCTTGGTGACGTCCGGGGTGAGGGACGCGACCTTGATGGCCGCGTTCGTCGCCTTGATGACGCGCTGGGTGGCGCCCGATTTGGCACTGTCGACGATCAGGTCGCCGCCGAGGACCGGCAGGCCGTCGTACGTGCGCTCGTAACGGGTGTGCAGCGTCCCGTCGGCGTCCTTGACGACGTCCCGCGCGACCAGCTTCTCCTTCGCGCCCAGGCCTATGTCCTTGGCGGTCTGGGCGCGGGCCGTGTCGGCGTCGCGTATCAGCTCGGCGCGCTGCGAGGGGGAGAGCTTGACGGCCGCATGGGCGGGGTTGCCCTTGGCGGAGGCCTGGGCCGGGGCGGCGGACGCGGCGCCCGACTGGACGGCCGCGGCGAGCAGAGCGCTGACGCCGACTACGGCGAGGGTGTGGGAGGTGCGTCTGCGAGAGGAACTGCTTCTCAACACTGACTCCTTCTGCGTGGCCGCGGGTCGCGCGGCCAGGGGAGATCCGGACGGTGGGTCGACCGTCCGGGCAGAACTTAGGGGTGGAGCTGTGGGGTTGCTGTGTTGAAGCTGTGGGAAGGGTGGCAGGAGATTCCGATCCTGTCAGGAGCGCGTCAGGAACTTGGCCGGAATTGGTTCGTTGTCCGGTTGCTCATGTCCGGTATGCGGAACCGCTGTTGGGTCGTGAGCGGACCCTCAGGGAGCCGCGGGCGCCCGCGGCACAGGCGGCGGCACGGCGTGGGTGACGCCGGTGGAGGAGGTGGTGCGCATCGGAACGCGGGAACGGGGCCGGACGCGAGCCCTGCGTTTCCAAGGCGGTTCGGTCCTACGGCGGCTGGGTCCTACGACCGCTCACCGTGCCACGTGTGCCACAGCGCCGCGTACGCCCCCTCCGCCGCCACCAGTTCGTCGTGCGTACCGAGCTCGGTGAGCCGGCCGTCCTCCATCACCGCCACCCGGTCCGCGTCATGGGCGGTGTGGAGGCGGTGGGCGATGGCGATGACGGTACGGCCTTCGAGTACGGCGGCCAGGGCGCGCTCGGTGTGCCGGGCGGTGGTCGGGTCGAGCAGCGCCGTGGCCTCGTCGAGGATCAGGGTGTGCGGGTCGGCCAACACCACCCGCGCGAGCGCGAGTTGCTGCGCCTGGGAGCCGTTGGTGCGCGAACCCCCCTCGCCGAGCCGGGTGTTCAGCCCGTCGGGGAGCTCCCGCACCCAGTCGTCGGCGCCCACCGCCCCCAGCGCCGTCCACAACTCCTCCTCAGTGGCGGTGGGTTCGGCGATGAGAAGGTTCTCGCGGACGGTGCCCAGGAACACGTGGTGCTCCTGGGTGACCAGGACGACCTGGCGGCGCAGCTGCTCGGGCCCTAGGTCGGCGACCGGGACGCCGCCGACGGTCACCGTGCCCTCGGTGGGGGCGTCGACGCCGGCGAGCAGTCGGCTGAGGGTGGTCTTGCCGGCGCCGGAAGGGCCCACGACGGCCAGCCGCTCGCCGGGCCGTACGGTCAGGTCGACGCCGTGCAGGACCTCGCCGCCGCGGTCGTAGGCGTAGCGGACGGTGGTGACGTCGATGCGGTCGCCGTCGGGGACGGGGGAGTCGGCGTCCGGTGCGGTCCGCGGGGCCGCGGCCAGCCCCTCCACCCGGGCGAACGAGGCGTTGCTGCTCTGCAGTTGCTCGACCCGCATCAGGATCTGGTCCAGCGGCTCGATGAACTGGCGCAGATACAGCGCGGCCGCCACCACCGCACCCAGGCCAACCGCCCCGCGCGCGTGCAGCACGCCGCCCACCAGCAGCACTCCGGCCACCGGGACGGTGTACGACACCTCGACCGCCGGGAAGAACACCGTGCGCAGGAACAGGGTGTACAGCCGGGTCCGCCGGGAGGTCTCCAGCGTGTCCCGGCTCGCCGCGATCCGCCGCTCCTGGAGCCGGAACGCCTCCACCGTGCGCGCCCCGGACGCGGTCGCGGCGAGGATCTCGGCGACCTCCGAAGTGGCCGCTCCCTCGGCCAGATAGCCGTCCCTCGCCCGGCGCAGGTACCAGCGCAGGGCGAACCAGATCGGGGTCAGTCCGAGCACGCCGAAGAGACCGAGCAGCGGGTCCAGCGCGAACACGGCGCCCATGACGAACAGCGCCTGCACGGTGTTGACGAGCAGATCGGGCCCGACGTCCCGCAGGGTGCTGCCGACCGTGCTCACGTCCGCGGTGCCGCGCGCGGTGAGGTCGCCGGCGCCGGCCCGCTCCACCACCGACGCCGGCAGCGCGAGCGCCCGGTCGACGTACTCCTCGCGGACCCGGGCCAGAGTGCGCTCGCCGAAGCGGTGGCCGACGTAGCGGGCCCAGCGGGCCAGCAGGAGCTCGGCCAGCGAGCAGACGACGATGCCGAGCGCGAGGCGGTCGACGGCGCCGACACCGTGTCCGGCCCGGACCTCGTCGATGATCTTTCCGAGCAGCCAGGGGCCGGCGAGACCGGCCGCGGCGGCCAGCGAGTTGAGGGCGAGGGCGGCGCCGAAGGCCCTTCGGTCGGCGCGCATCAGGCGGAGCATGGCGCGGCGTACGGCGGCGGGTTCGGCGACGGGGAGGTGGGCGGTGGGGGAGGTCACCGTACGGCCTCCTCGTCCACGTCCCTCGCCACGAGGGCGCGGTAGCCGGGGTCTTCCGCGAGCAGTTGTCGGTGGGTGCCGGTGGCCGCGAGTTTGCCGTCGACCAGGTACTGCACGGTGTCGACGCGGTCCAGCATCAGGGGGGAGGTCGTGGTCACCAGGGTGGTGCGGCCTTCGCGGGCGGTGCGGAGTCGCTGGGCGACCAGGGCTTCCGTGTGGGCGTCCAGGGCGGAGGTCGGTTCGGTGGCGAGGAGTACTTCCGGGTCGGCTGCGAGGGCTCTTGCCAGGCGGATGCGTTGGCGTTGGCCGCCGGAGAGGTTGCGGGCCTGGGCGGTCAGTTGCGAGTTCAGGCCGTCGGGGAGGCCTTGGACGATGTCGTCTGCGACGGCTGCGTGCAGGCTGTGGAGCAGGTGCGCCTCAGGGGTTGCCCCGGGCTGTTGTGTGGCGTCCGCGGGTGCCTTGTGGCTGGTCGCGCCCCGCGGCGGAGCCGCACATTGATACAGCCCCGCGCCCCTGAGGGGCGTCAGCCGGCCGCCCACTACCTCGCGCAGGGCGCCTGCGAAGAGGTCGGCCTCGTTGTCGGCGACCAGGATGCGGGACCTCACCTCGGCCAAGGGGATTTCGGTCAGCCGTACATCGCCCCAGGTGGCCGCCGACGGGGTATACCGTCCCAGGCGGTCGATCACCGTGGCGGCATCCTCCGGACGGGCGCCGACCAGGGCTGTCAGGCGGCCCGGCAGGACTCGTACGCCCGACTCGGGGTCGTGCAGGACCGATGGTTCTGCGGGGGCCGGGCGGGTGCCGTTGTCCGGTTCGGGCTGCAGGGTCAGCAGGCGTACGACTCTTCGTGCGGCCACCACGCCCCGGTTGAGGTCGTAGGTCATCTGGACGAAGAACGCCACCGGGCCCACCAGGACCGCGACATAGCCGTACACCGCGACCAACTCGCCCACGCTGATGTCCCCTTGGGCGGCCAGGCGGGCCGCCAGCCAGGTCACCACGGCCAGGAACAGGGTCGGCAGGCCGACGCCGAACGCCTGCATCCAGCTGGCCACCGCGCCGACCCGGTAGCCCTGGACCCGCAGGTGTTGCGAGTCGCGGCGGAAGGCGTCCGCGAACAGGCCTTTGCCACCCAGGCCGTTGAGTACACGCAGGCCGCCCGCGAGGTCGCCGATGCGGGCGGTCAGTATGCCCTGGCGCTGGCGGTACTCGGACTCGGCGGCCTGCAGCCGTACGGTCAACGGCCCCGCGCACAGGGCGATGAGGGGGACTCCCAGCAGGACCACGGCGGCGAGCGGTGCCGAGATGGACAGGAGCAGGCCGGCCACGACCGCGTACACCACCACCGCTCCGGCGCCCGGGCCGACGACGGTCAGGGCCTGGGCGATCGTCTGCACGTCACCCACGCCGATCGTGACCACCTCCCCGGCCCCTACCCGGCGAGGCAGCGCGGCGCCCAGTCGGACGGCGTGTCCGACGACCACCTTGACCGTGCGGAAGTTGGCGTCCATCCGTACCCGGGTCATCGTGCGGTGCCGCATGATGCTCAGCCACGAGTTGAACGCGCCGACCAGGAACAACGCCACGGTCCACCAGGCCAGCGCACCCAAGCGCCCCGGCACCAGCCCGTCGTCGATCGCCCGGGACATCAGATACGGCGCCGCCGCCATCAGCACCATCCACACACTGCCGAGCACCGCCCCGGCGACGCATCTGCCGAGCTGACTCCGGACCAGCCACCACAGGTAGTGCCAGCCGCCGCGACAGTCGGGCGTGCCCGGATCCTCGTACGCGTCGATCATGCTCCCCCGATCCCGGTTCACGCGGAGCCTGGCCTTCCGGCGGATTAGGAGGTTACCGAGGGTGAGGACGGTTGCCCACTGAATTAATTCGCGCCGACCTCTCCAGCGAGACCGCCTCCCCCGCCCACCGAGATCGGCAACGGCATCCCGGTGCCCTGCTGACCCGTGCGGCGGGCCGGTCTCACGCCAGACTGTCCCGCCACGCCCGGTGGAGATCCGCGAACCGCCCCGTTCCGGCGATGAGTTCGGCCGGCGTCCCGTCCTCGACGATCCGCCCGTGCTCCATGACCAGCACCCGGTCCGCGATCTCGACGGTCGACAGGCGGTGGGCGATCACCACGGCCGTGCGGCCGCGCAGGACCGTCAACATGGCGCGCTGCACGGCCCGTTCGCCGGGGATGTCGAGCGAGCTGGTCGCCTCGTCGAGGATGAGGACCGCCGGGTCGGCGAGCAACGCCCGTGCGAACGCGACGAGTTGACGCTGGCCCGCGGAGATACGGCCGCCGCGCTTGCGTACGTCCGTGTCGTAGCCGTCGGGCAGCGCGCTGATGAACTCGTGCGCGCCGATCGCCTTCGCGGCCCGCTCGATCTCCTCCCGGGTGGCGTCCGGCCACCCGATGGCGATGTTCTCGGCGACCGTGCCGGAGAACAGGAACGCCTCCTGCGTCACCATCACCACCCCGCGCCGCAGCTCGGGCACGGTCAGGTCGCGCAGGTCGACGCCGTCCAGCAGGACCCGTCCGTCGGAGGGGTCGTAGAAGCGGGCGAGGAGTTTCGCGAGGGTCGACTTGCCGGCGCCCGTGGAGCCGACGACGGCGACCGTCTGTCCGGCGGGCAGCGTGAGGTCGAAGCGGGGCAGGACCTCGCCGCCGGTGCGGTAGCCGAAGCGGACGGCGTCGAAGACGACCTCGCGGCCCGGGTGCTCGCTCTGAAGCGCGGGGAGGGAGAGGGGAGTTGAGGGCGGGGGCACCGACGGGGTCTGGGCGAGCAGGCCGGCGATCTTCTCCAGGGAGGCCGCCGCCGACTGGTAGGCGTTCAGGAACATGCCGAGCCGGTCGATGGGGTCGTAGAGACGGCGGAGGTAGAGGACCGCGGCGGCCAGGACGCCCAACTCCAGGGAGCCGCCCGCCACTCGGTAGGCGCCCCACAGCACGATCAGCGCCACGGCCGTGTTGGCGACCAGCCGGGAGCCGATCACATAGCGGGCCATCTCCAGCAGCGCGTCGCCGTTCGTCCGCTCGTGGCGCTTGTTGAGAACACCGAAGTCGCCGTCGTTGGCCGCCTCGCGCCGGAACGCGCGCACCGGGCGGATGCCGTTCATCGTCTCGACGAACTTCACGATCACGGCCGCGATCGCGCTGGAGCGGACGCGGTACACCCGGCCCGCGCGCCGCTGGTAGAGCCGTACCAGCAGATAGAGGGGGACGAAGGACACCACCGCGACCGCCCCGAGCCCCAGGTCCAGCCACAGCAGCATCGCCGAGATGTAGACGAAGGACAGGACGACCGTCACCAGCTCCTGCAGGCCCTCGTTCAGCAGCTCCCGCAGCGACTCGACGTCCGTGGTGGACCGGGAGATCAGGCGACCGCTCGTGTAGCGCTCGTGGAAGTCGATGCTCAGCGCCTGCGCGTGCCGGAAGATCCGGCCGCGCAGATCGAGGAGCACGTCCTGGCTGACGCGCGCGGAGGCCATGATGAACGCCGACTGCAGCCCGCCGGAGACCAGCGCGCACAGCCCATAGGCGACGGCCACCGCGATCAGCGGCCCGTGGTCGTCACGCTTCAGCGCCGGTACGGCGTTGTCGATCGCGTACGCCACCAGCAGCGGGCCCGCCTGCACGGCCGCCTGCTGGAGCAGCAGGAGAAGGGTGGTGAAGGCGACGCGGGCCTTCAGCGGAGTGAGCAGCGAGCGCAGGAGCGTGGCCGTCGCGCCCGGGGGAGTGGGCAGCACGTCCCGGTCGAAGGGGTCGCCGGTGTCCCTGGGGCGGGGGAGGTCGGGCTCGTCGTCGGGCGTGGTGACGGAGGTGGTGGGAGCCGTCATCGGTCGTCGTCCTCCACTTCCCCGGTGCCGGACATGAGATGGGCGTACTCGGCGTTCGTGCGCAGCAGTTCGTGATGGGTGCCGACGGCGGTGATACGGCCGCCGGAGAGCAGGGCGACCCGGTCGGCGAGCAGCACGGTGGAGGGGCGGTGCGCCACGATCAGCGCCGTGGTCTCCGCGAGCACCTCCCGCAGCGCGGCCTCGACGGCGGCCTCGGTGTGCACGTCCAGCGCCGACAGCGGGTCGTCCAGCACGAGGAACCTGGGTCTTCCCACGACGGCCCGCGCGAGGGCGAGTCTCTGCCGCTGCCCGCCGGAGAGACTGAGCCCCTGCTCGCCGACCTGGGTGCCGGTCCCCTGCGGCAGCGCGTGCGCGAACTCGGCCTGCGCGACGGACAGCGCGTGGTTCAACTCGGCGTCCCCGGCGTCGGCATCGGCGCCCATGAGGACGTTCTCGCCGACGCTCGCCGAGAACAGGGTGGGCTCTTCGAACGCGACGGCAACCCTGGAGCGCAGCTCCTCACGGGACATGGCGGTGATGTCCTCGCCGTCGAGTGTGATGCGACCGGCGGTGACCTCGTGGAGGCGGGGGACGAGTGCGGTCAGGGTCGTCTTTCCGCTGCCTGTGGCGCCTACGAGGGCCATGGACTCGCCGGGGCGGATGTGGAGGTCTATGCGGTCGAGGACGGGGGCCGAGTCGGCGGGGGCGTCGGGGTACCGGAACCGGACACCGTCGAACCGAAGGCCGCTTTCCCCGGACCCGGTTGAGGATTTCTCGACGATTCCCTGGTCCTCGGGATCCTCGTCCATGACCTCGAAGTACCGCTCCGTCGCCGTCGCCGCCTCCTGGCTCATCGCCAGCAGGAACCCGATGGAGTCCACCGGCCACCGCAACGCCAGAGCCGTCGAGAGAAACGCGACCAGTGTTCCCGCCGACAGACCGCCGGAGGCAACCTGTACCGTCCCCAGCACCAGCGCCGCCCCGATCGCCACCTCAGGCAGCGTCACGATGACACCCCAGATGGTGGCCAGGAGGCGGGCCTTGTGCAGCTCCGTCCCCCGCAGCTTCCGCGACAGCTCCCGGAACACCAGCGCCTGACTGCGATGCCGCCCGAACCCCTTGATGATCCGGATGCCGAGCACGCTCTCCTCGACGACCGTCGTCAGGTCGCCGACCTGGTCCTGCGCGCGCCGCGCCACATGCGCGTACCGCTTCTCGAAGACCACACAGGTGACGATCACGGGAAGGGCCGGACCGAGGATCACCAGCCCCAGCGTCCAGTCCTGCGCCAGCATGATGATCACGCCGATGAGGATGGTCACGGCGTTGACCAGCAGGAACGTCAACGGGAAGGCGAGGAACTGGCGCAGCAGCATCAGGTCCGTCGTCCCGCGCGAGAGCAGCTGGCCCGACGCCCAGCGGTCGTGGAAGGCGACCGGCAGCCGCTGCAGATGCCGGTACAGATCCGCCCGCATCCCCGCCTCGACCCCCGACAGCGGCCGCGCCACCAGCCATCGCCGCAGCCCGAACAGCAGCGCCTCCGTGATGCCGAGGAGCAGCAGGTACAGCGCCCCCAGCCAGACGCCCGCCGGGTCCCGGTCGGCCACCGGCCCGTCCACCATCCACTTCAGGACGAGCGGGATCACCAGGCCCACGCACGAGGCGAGGACCGCGACGGACGCGGCGGTCATCAGCCGCGCCCGCACGGGCCGCACATAGGGCCACAGGCGCAGCAGGGTTCGTACGGCCGATCGGTCCCTGGTGGTTGCACGTGTCGTGGGCATCACTGGTGAGACTACGGATCGCCACTGACAACGCCCACCTAGTTTTGGCCGGACCGGGATCGGGCGCTGGTCCTACGACCTGCGCGTTCGAGGGGTCGGACGGGGTGGCCGCAGGCGTCGTAGGCACGCATCGACCGATCGGTTGATGTCCCTTCGAGCGGGTCGGGCGATGTGAGGGAGGGCCCCGCGCCGGAACTCTGGAGGCATGTCAGTCATCGAAGTCAGCGCACTGCGCAAGTCCTACGGTGGCCGGGCCGCCGTCGACGGTGTCTCCTTCGCCGTCGAGGAGGGTGAGATCTTCGGGATCCTCGGCCCGAACGGCGCCGGCAAGACCACCACCGTCGAGTGCGTCGAGGGGCTGCGCGTCCCCGACGCGGGACGCGTCCGGGTCACCGGCCTGGATCCGGTCGCCGACCACGAGCAGGTCGCCCGTGTTCTGGGCGCCCAGCTCCAGGAGAGCGAGCTGCAGCCGAAGCTCACCGTCCGCGAGGCATTGGAGCTGTACGCGGCCCTCTACCCGCACCCCGCCGACTGGCGGGCGCTCGCCGAACGCCTCGGCCTGACGGCCAAGTTGACCACCCGCTTCGGCAGGCTCTCCGGCGGCCAGAAGCAGCGCCTGTTCATCGGGCTCGCCCTGATCGGCAACCCGAAGGTCGTCGTCCTCGACGAGCTGACCACCGGGCTCGACCCGCGCGCCCGCCGTGACACCTGGGAGCTCATCGAGGACGTGCGCGCGGGCGGGGTCACCGTCCTGCTCGTCACGCACTTCATGGAGGAGGCGCAGCGTCTGTGCGACCGGATCGCGGTGATCGACAAGGGCCGGGTGGCCGCACTGGACACCCCGGCCGGTCTGATCCGGCGGTCGGCGGGCTCCACGGTCATCAGCTTCACGCCGTCGGCGCCGCTGGACGACCGTGACCTGAACGCGCTGCCCGCGCTGGCCTCCATCGAGCGCAGGGACGGCCGGATCACGCTGTCCGGCACGGACGAGACGGTCAACGCCGTCATCACCCTTCTCGCCCGCCACCACATCACCGCCCATCAGCTCCGCGTCTCCGACGCCACGCTCGACGACGCGTTCCTCGACCTGACGAAGGAGGCAGCGGCATGAGTACCGCCGTACTGAAGACCGAGGTCCGGCTCTTCCGCCGCGAACCCGGCGCCCTCTTCTGGATCCTGCTCTTCCCGACCCTCCTGCTCGTCATCCTCGGCTCCATCCCGTCCTTCCGGGACCACCAGGCCGACCTCGGCGGTCTGCGCACCATCGACGTCTACGTCCCCGTCGCCGTACTGCTCGGCATGATCGTCGGCGGACTGCAGTCGATGCCGCAGACCCTCACCGGCTACCGGGAGCGCGGCATCCTGCGCCGGATGGCCACCACGCCGGTCCGCCCGTCCACCCTGCTGTCCGCGCAGATGCTGGTCTACGGCGGCGCGGCCCTCGCGTCGGCGCTGCTCGCCCTCGTGATCGGACGGCTCGCCTTCGACGTACGACTGCCGAAGCAGCCCGTCGGATACGTCCTCGCCCTGCTGTTGGCGGTCCTCGCCGCTCTCGCCCTCGGAGCGGTGGTGTCGGCCCTGTCCCGTACGACGAAGATCGCGGGCGCGATCGGTTCGGCCTTCTTCTTCCCGTCGATGTTCTGCGCGGGGGTGTGGCTGCCGACGCAGGCCATGCCGCACCTGATGGCGCGGATCGTCGGGTACACGCCCTTCGGGGCGGCCGCACAGGCCCTGAACCAGGCCGCGGCCGGGCACTGGCCGGGCTGGGGCCACCTGGGTGTGCTGATGATGTGGATCCTGCTGCTGACCGGGGCCGCGAGCCGCTGGTTCCGCTGGGAGTAGGCGAGGGGCCGTGCAGACTGGGCACATGACCGCGGTGGACAGCCGGATCGATCGGCGCTGGGAGCAACTGCACACCTGGGGACCGTACGGACTGCTCTGCGTCGGCCTCGTCCCGGCGCTCGCGACCGCCGATCCGCATGCCCCCATGGCCAAGTGGTACACCGCCTGGGCCCTGGTCGGCGCCGCGCTCGGGCTCCAGCTGTGGTGGCACGGCGTCCGGCTGCGCCGGGTCGGCCGCACCCGGGTGCCGTCCCGGACCGGGACGGCGTACTACATCGTCCGCTGGGCCATCGCCTTCGCCCTCACCTGGATCAACCCGTTCTTCGCGTTCTACGCCGCCGCCGGTTACATGGACGCCGACGAGACGATCACGGGCCGACGGTGGCAGCGGCTCGGGCTGCTCGCGAGCGCGATCACCGTGGCCGGCGCGCAGGCCGGCGGGATGCCGTTCGAGAGCGCGGTCCAGTGGGCGGTCTTCGCCGCGCTCCTGGTCGCCAACTCCGGCCTGCAGATGGTGGTCGCCCATCTCACCGCGGAGGAGGAGCAGCGGTCCCTGAAGCGCGGCGAGACCATCGCCGAACTCGAACGCACCAACGCGGCGTTGCAGCAGGCCCTCGACGAGAACGCCGCCCTGCACGCCCAACTCCTCGTCCAGGCGAGGGAAGCCGGGGTCGCCGACGAACGCCGGCGCCTCGCCGCCGAGATCCACGACACCATCGCCCAAGGGCTGACCGGCATCATCGCCCAGCTCCAGGTCGTCGCCAACACGCCCGACCGGGACCAGGCCCGCGAGCACACCGGCCGCGCCATGGAGCTGGCCCGGCACAGCCTCGGCGAGGCCCGTCGCTCCGTGCACAACCTGGCGCCGGTCGCGCTGGAGAACGACGGACTGCCGGAAGCCCTGAAGAAGACGGTCGCCGAATGGGGCGAACGGACGGGCGTACGCGCCGAGTTCACGGTCACCGGCACGGCGGAACAGCTTCACGAGGAGGTGGCGGCCACCCTCCTCCGCATCGTCCAGGAGGCCCTGTCCAACGCGGCCCGCCACGCCCGCGCGACCCGAGTCGGCGTCACCCTCTCCTTCCTCGGCGACGAGGTCATCCTCGACATCCGCGACGACGGCACCGGCTTCGACCCGTTGGCCCTCCCCGCCCGCACCCACACGGGCGGCTTCGGCCTCGACGGCATGCGCGCCCGCGCCGAACGCATCGCGGGCTCGCTCACCGTCGAGTCCGAACCGGGGCACGGCACCGCCCTGTCGGCTCGCGTACCGTTGGTCCGCCATGAATGACGAGCCGTTGATCTCCCTGCTGATCGTCGACGACCATCCCGTCGTACGGGACGGTCTGCGCGGCATGTTCGAGTCCTCGCCGGGCTTCCGGGTCCTCGGCGAGGCGGCGAACGGCGCAGAGGCCGTCGCCAGGGCGCACGAGCTCGACCCGGACGTGATCCTGATGGACCTGCGCATGCCGGGCGGCGGGGGAGTGGACGCCATCCGCGAGCTGGTGAGCCGAGGCGCCCGCGCCAAGGTCCTGGTCCTGACGACGTACGACACCGACTCCGACACGCTCCCCGCGATCGAGGCGGGCGCGACGGGCTATCTCCTGAAGGACGCCCCACGCGACGAACTCTTCACCGCGGTCCGCGCGGCGGCGGACGGCCGCACGGTCCTCTCCCCGGCGGTAGCCTCCCGCCTGGTCTCAGCGGTCCGCACCCCCGGCTCCTCACCCGGCAACGAATCCCTCTCCACCCGCGAACGCGAGGTCCTGGCCCTGGTCGCCAAGGGCACCTCCAACCGCGAGATCGCCCGCGAACTCTTCATCAGCGAGGCGACCGTGAAGACCCATCTCACCCACCTGTACACCAAGCTGGGCGTCAACGACCGCGCGGCGGCGGTGGCTACGGCGTATCAGCGGGGGATCCTCGGATGATCTCCCTCACCGATCTGGTTGATCTGGCGCGGCGATTCGAGAGCGATCTCTCCTTACCGGTCGACCCCCTTCGGGTGGGGGACCGAGAAATCGATGTCGACACCACCCCCGCCATCATGGGCTGCGTCAACCTTTCTCAGGACTCCACCTATCGAGAGAGCATCGCGACCTCGACCGAATCCGCCATCCGGAAAGGGCGTGTTCTCGCGGCACAAGGAGCCGACATCGTCGATATCGGCGCCGAGTCGAGCAACCCCCGTACCGCGCGGGTGACCGCACAGGAACAGATCTCCGCCTTGGTGCCGGTCGTGAAGGGGCTCGCTTCGGAAGGCATCGCCGTTTCGGTCGAGACCTACGAGCCCGCCGTTGTCCGGTCCTGCCTGGAAGCGGGGGCGCTCGTGCTGAACCACTCCGGCGGGTTGGCGTCCGACAGTGAGATATTCCCTGTGCTGGCCGACCACCGGGCGACAGTCGTTCTCTGCTACGTCGAAGGGGAGAACTCCCGGGACGTGAGCGCCAAGGGTGTCGATCACGACCCCATCCCCAGGATGCTCGACTACTTCGAGAGGCGCGTGGATCACGCTCGCTCGGCCGGGGTCGATCGAATCGTCATCGACCCCGGAATCGGCTTCTCCCACGCGAGATCCGTGGCCCCCGAGGTGCGCACCCACTATCAGGGCCGGGCCCTTCTGAACACATTCCGGCTTCGACGGATCGGTCTTCCGATCTGCCACGCCCTGCCGCACGCCTTCAGTCTCTTCGAAGACGAGTTCCGCACCGCCGAAGGCTTCTTCACGGTCCTGGCGCATCTCGGCGGAACAGGGATCCACCGCACGCACGAAGTGCCTCGGGTCAGGGCGATACTGGCTGCTCTCCGGGCGCTCGGCCCTCACCCCTCCGGCCCGGAAACCTAGCTCAAAGGCGGAGTCCTGGTACAGGGCTCAGGCCGGGAGTTCCTGGACCCGCAACAACACCACCGCCCGCGCCGGCACCGTGATCGCCGTCCCCGCCCGGTGTACCACCCCCGGCTCCTCCCCCTGCGTCTCCCGCGACGTGTCCACGACCACCTCGTACCGCTCCGCCCACGGCGGCCCCGGCAGGACGAAGCTCACCGGGCGGTCGCCGGCGTGCAGCAGGGTGAGGAAGCTGTCGTCGAGGATCGGTGCGCCCTGCTCGTCCCGGCCCGGTATGTCGCGGCCGGAGAGGTACATGCCGAGCGTGGCGGCGGGCGCGTACCAGTCCCGTTCCGTCATCTCCGCGCCCCGCGCGGTGAACCAGGCCAGGTCGCGCAGGCCGTCGGCCGAGTGGGCGCGGCCCGAGAAGAAGGCCCGGCGGCGGAGTACGGGGTGTCGGTGCCGTAGCTCGATGAGCCGGGCGGTCAGGTCGAACAGGGCCTTCCAGCCCGGCTCCTCCAACAGCGACCAGTCCAGCCAGCTGATCTCGTTGTCCTGGCAGTACGCGTTGTTGTTGCCGCGCTGTGTGCGGCCGAGTTCGTCGCCGGCGACCAGCATCGGCACGCCCGTGGACAGCAGCAGCGTCGTCAACAGGTTCCTCAACTGCCGTCGCCGCAGCCCCCGTACCCGCTCGTCCGTCGTGTCCCCCTCCGCCCCGCAGTTCCAGGAGCGGTTGTCGTCCGAGCCGTCCCGATTGCCCTCGCCGTTGGCCTCGTTGTGCTTGCGCTCGTACGACACCAGGTCGCGGAGGGTGAAACCGTCGTGCGCGGTGATGAAGTTGACGGAGGCGTAGGGGCGGCGGCCGCCCCAGGCGTACAGGTCGCTCGACCCCGACAGCCGGTACCCAAGGTCCCTCACGTCGGGCAGCGCGCCCCGCCAGAAGTCGCGTACGGCGTTGCGGTAGCGGTCGTTCCACTCCGTCCACAGCGGTGGGAAGGCACCCACCTGATAGCCCCCCGAGCCGACGTCCCACGGCTCGGCGATCAGCTTCACGCGCCGCAGTACCGGGTCCTGCGCGATCACCGCGAGGAACGGCGACAGCATGTCGACGTCGTGCATGGAGCGGGCCAGCGCCGCCGCCAGGTCGAAGCGGAAGCCGTCCACGCCCATCTCGGTCACCCAGTAGCGCAGGGAGTCGGTGATGAGCCTCAGCACATGGGGCTGGACCACGTGCAGGGTGTTGCCGCAGCCCGTGTAGTCGGCGTAGCGGCGGGCGTCCGACTGCAACCGGTAGTACCCGCGGTTGTCGATCCCTTTCAACGACAGCGTGGGGCCCAACTCGCCCGCTTCCGCCGTGTGGTTGTAGACCACGTCGAGGATGACCTCGATGCCGGCCGCGTGCAGCGCCCGCACCATGCGCTTGAACTCGCCGACCTGCTGTCCCGTCGTACCGGAGGCCGCGTAGCCGGCGTGCGGGGCGAAGTAGCCGATGGAGTTGTAGCCCCAGTAGTTCCTGAGCCCGCGTCGCAGCAGATGGTCCTCGTGCGCGAACTGGTGCACCGGCAGCAGCTCGACGGCCGTGACGCCCAGCTTCACCAGGTGCTCGACCGCCGCCGGGTGCGCCAGCCCGGCGTACGTACCGCGGAGTTCCTCCGGGATGCCGGGGTGGAGCTCGGTGAAGCCACGGACATGGAGTTCGTAGATGACCGAGTCCGCCCACGGCGTCTTCGGGCGGTGGTCGTCGGACCAGTCGTCGTCATCGTGGACGACGACGCCCTTGGGGACGTACGGCGCCGAGTCCCGGTCGTCGCGGACGGTGTCCGCCACCTGCTGCTGGGGCCAGTCGCGGACGTGCCCGTACACCTCCGGCGGCAGGCTGAAGTCGCCGTCCACCGCGCGCGCGTACGGGTCGAGGAGCAGCTTCGCCGGGTTCCAGCGGCCGCCGGTCCACGGGTCCCAGCGGCCGTGCACCCGGTAGCCGTACCGCTGCCCGGGCATGACCCCCGGCACGAAGCCGTGCCAGATCTCGTGCGTCAGCTCGGTGAGCCGGGCCCGGGTCTCCTTGCCACGCTCGTCGAACAGGCACAGCTCCACCGCCTCCGCCCCGCCCGCCCACAGGGCGAAGTTGGTGCCCGCCACCCCGTCCGGTCCGACCCGGAACCGGGCGCCGAGCGGCGTCGGCGCACCCGGCCGCACCGGCACGCCCGGCGCTTTCCGGCGCGCGCCGTTGACCACGGCGGAAGGGCGCACCCCTTCTTCGGCGCGCTCCCCGGCCACCGCCTCCTGCTCGGCTGCGCTGGACACCTGTCGTCCTCCCACGGCTCCTGGAACGACCCAGAAAAGAGCGCACGGCGTCCCGGCCGCGGCTCCCCGTCGCGTCGTCCTCCCCACTGTTCTGCCCAGCGCATGGCCAAACGACCCGGGCCGACACGCCCCAAGGGGCGCGGGGAACTGCGCGACCAGCCACGACGGCGCCGCAGCCGATCGACGGCACAGCCCGCGGAGCGCGTCGCACTCACGTTTCCCCAGGGCGGGCCGCGTCGTTGGGTACGCCGTGATGTATGCACAAGGACGCGCGCGGCGCGCGGGGGCCGCTCTGGCCGCCGTATTGACATGGGCAGCACTGCTGGCCGGCTGCACTTCGCAGAACGGCGGCGGTATCGACGAGGTGCTCGGCAAGGCGCCCGCACCCGAGGACGTGATCCGCGTCTCGCCGGACGACGGCAGCAAGAGCGTCAAGCCCGACCGGCGACTTCTGGTACGGGTGCCCAGCGGGCGCCTGGAGTCCGTGAAGGTCGTCAAGTCGCAGGACGCACAGGAGTCCGAGGTACCGGGGCGTGTCTCGGACGACGGGTTGAGATGGGAGCCGGACGACAGGCGGCTCGCGCTCGCCGCCAAGTACACCGTCGACGTCGTGGCGCTCGACGGACAGGGACGGAGGTCGGCCCGGCACACGACTTTCACCACCTTCGTCCCCGACGAGCGCTTCATCGGATACGTCACCCCGGAGAACCGCTCCGTCGTCGGCACCGGAATGATCATCTCCCTGGGGTTCAACCGGGAGATCGAGAACCGCGCCGCAGTCGAACGCGCCGTCCACGTCACCGCCAGGCCGGCCGTCGAGATCCGCCCGCACTGGTTCGGCAAGGACCGCCTGGACTTCCGCCCCGAGCACTACTGGAAGCCCGGCACCCAGGTGACGGTCGCACTGCGCTTCCGGGACGTCGAGGGGGTGCCCGGCGTCTACGGGTTGCAGTACAAGACGTTCTCCTTCACCGTCGGCCGCAGCCAGGTCTCCCTCGTCGACGCCGCCAAGCACACCATGGAGGTGCGCCGGGACGGGCAGCTGCTGTCGACCGTGCCGATCACCGCCGGCTCGCCGAAACACACCACCTACAACGGGAAGATGGTGGTGATGGAGATGCTCGAGGTCACCCGCATGAACAGCCGCACGGTCGGCTTCGGCGGCGAGTACGACATCCCCGACGTCCCGCACGCCATGCGTCTGACCGACTCCGGCACCTTCGTCCACGGCAACTACTGGGCGCCGGACGCCCCCGGACACGAGAACGTCAGCCACGGGTGCGTGGGGCTCAGGGACGTCAAGGGGGGCGGCTCCGACACCCCCGCGGGGTGGTTCTTCGACCGGAGTCTCATCGGGGACGTCGTCGAGGTCGTCCACAGCAATGACAAAAAGGTCGCTCCTGACAACGGCCTCGGAGGATGGAACATGGGGTGGAAGGAGTGGAAAGCGGGCAGTTGATGTTGCGACCGAACGGTGACATTCGCCTGACATCAAACTCAAAACCTGGCAGTTAATATGCGCCAATGCGCGCAGCTGCCGCGCCGGGGAGAGGCCTGACCAGGCCCGGGAGGGGAGAACAACTTGAACGTGCGGCCGATATCGGGGGCGTCGGTTGACGCACGCGCGCGTGGCGGGCGCGGACTGTTGGCGCTGATTCTGGGCGTGCTGCTGTTGACCGTCACCGCGTGTGGAGGGGGCGGCGGCTCGGACTCCGGGTCCGGCTCCGGGGACGGCAAGGGCAAGGATTCGGACACGGCGCAGAGCAAGCAGTCCGTGGCCGTCGTCTCCATCGCGCCCAAGGACGGCGCGAAGTCGGTCGACACCAGCGGCGCCCTCAAGGTCAGCGCCGCCAAGGGCAAGTTGACGACCGTCGAGGTCAAGGACACCAAGGGCGAGGCGGTCGCCGGGAAGATCGCCGCCGACGGTGCCTCCTGGACGCCGGACACGCACCTGACGGCGTCCACCAGGTACACCGTGCACGCGGTCGCGAAGGACTCCGCGGGCCGCCAGGCGGCGGAGGACTCCAGCTTCACCACGCTCACCCCGAAGAACACCTTCATCGGCACCTTCACCCCCGAGGACGGCTCCACGGTCGGCGTCGGCATGCCGTTCTCGATCCGCTTCACCCGGGGCATCACCCACCCCCAGGACGTCGAGAAGGCCATCAGCATCACGACCGAGCCGGCCGTCGACGTCGAGGGCCACTGGTTTGGCAACGACCGCCTCGACTTCCGTCCCGAGCAGTACTGGAAGTCCGGCACCAAGGTCACCGTGAAGCTCGACCTGAACGGCGTCGAGGGCCGCTCCGGCGTCTACGGCTCGCAGGCCAAGACGGTGAAGTTCACCATCGGCCGCAACCAGGTCTCCTACGTGGACGCCAAGAAGCACACGATGAAGGTCACCCAGGACGGCAAGGTCATCAAGACCATCCCGGTCACCACCGGCAAGCCCGGCTACGACACCTGGAACGGCCAGATGGTCATGAGCCAGAAGCTCACCGAGACGCGTATGAACAGCGAGACCGTGGGCTACGGCAGCGAGTACGACATCAAGGACGTGCCCCACGCCATCCGCCTGACCGACTCGGGCACCTTCGCCCACGGCAACTACTGGGGCGGCGGCGCCTTCGGCAACTACAACGCCAGCCACGGCTGCATAGGCCTGCGCGACGTGCGCGGCGGCTACGACGGCAGCACGCCGGCGGCCTGGTTCTTCAGCCACTCGATCATCGGCGACGTGGTGGTCGTGAAGCACTCCAACGACGCGACGGTCGATCCGGCCAACGGCCTCAACGGCTGGAACATGTCGTGGGAGAAGTGGAAGGCGTAGGCATCGTTTGATCCACGGCCCCGGTGCGAGCTGTCGCACCGGGGCCGTTCCCGTGACGACAACCCCCAGACCCCCGGCCGAGTGTGAGCGACGGCACCGGCCCGTTCCCGTTGGTCGCCGTGCTGTGTCTGCCTGGGGGGCAACCCCCAGACCCCCGGCCGAGTGTGAGCGACGGCACCGGCCCGTTCCTGTTGGTCGCCGTGCTGTGTCTGCCTGGGGGGCAACCCCCAGACCCCCGGCCGAGTGTGAGCGACGGCACCGGCCCGTTCCCGTTGGTCGCCGTGCTGTGTCTGCCTGGGGGACAACCCGCAGACCCCCGGCCGAGTGTGAGCGACGGCACCGGCCCGTTCCCGTTGGTCGCCGTGCTGTGTCTGCCTGGGGGACAACCCGCAGACCCCCGGTCGAGTGTGAGCGACGGCACCGGCCCGTTCCCGTTAGTCGCCGTTAACCTGCCTGCATGACCGTGAATCTCGAAGTCTCCGAAGGCGTCGGCACGATCCGTCTCGACCGGCCGCCCATGAACGCGCTGGACGTCGCCACTCAGGACCGGCTCAAGGAACTCGCCGAGGAGGCGACCCGGCGCGAGGACGTGCGGGCCGTGATCGTCTACGGCGGGGAGAAGGTGTTCGCGGCCGGCGCGGACATCAAGGAGATGCAGAACATGGACCACGCGGCGATGGTCCTGCGCTCCCGCGCCCTGCAGGAGTCCTTCACCGCTGTGGCCCGCATCCCCAAGCCGGTCGTCGCGGCGGTCACCGGCTATGCGCTGGGCGGCGGCTGCGAGCTGGCGCTGTGCGCGGACTTCCGCATCGCCGCCGAGAACGCCAGGCTGGGCCAGCCGGAGATCCTGCTCGGCCTGATCCCGGGCGCCGGCGGCACCCAGCGGCTGGCTCGTCTCATCGGCCCGTCCAAGGCCAAGGACCTGATCTTCACGGGCCGTATGGTCAAGGCGGACGAGGCGTTGACGCTCGGTCTGGTGGACCGGGTCGTGCCGGCCGACGAGGTGTACGCCGCCGCGCACGAGTGGGCGGCGAAGCTGGCGCAGGGGCCGGCGATCGCGCTGCGGGCGGCGAAGGAGTCGATCGACACCGGGCTGGAGACGGACCTGGAGACCGGGCTCGCGGTCGAACGGAGCTGGTTCGCGGGCCTGTTCGCCACCGAGGACCGGGAGCGGGGGATGCGCAGCTTCGTGGAGGAGGGACCCGGCAAGGCGAAATTCCTCTGAACCACTTGCAATTGACGCCGTGTCTGATGCGCGTCCCTCGATGGGGCGGTTTATGGGAGCCTTAAGGGAACCTTAAGTCTGCCTTGTCGAGGGAGACCGTCGCTTGCCTCCAGGGGAGCCGACAGCGCAGCTCGGACGGGGTGCGGGCGTCTCTGAATTGCCGTGCGCATATGCCAAACGGCCCATTCGGAACGGTGGATTCCGGGGGGCGTATTCCTCCGGAACGGCCCCGGAGCGCGTCCTGGGCGGCCATGATGGGGGCATGGCGGGGCTGGAGGGCATGGAACAGCCGCGGGGACACGGCCGTGCGACCGCGGCGCGCTGGTCGCCTGCGGTGGAGGACGAACGGGCGCTCAAGGCACTGGAGTTGTTCGGTAATCCGACGGAGGCGGAGGTTCCCCTTCCCTCCCGCCCCGAATCCGCGGCCACCGCCCGACGCCTCGCCCAGGTCGTGGTCCTCCGCCAGTGGGGGCTGACCCCGAAGATGACCGAGGACGCGGTCCTGCTGGTCTCGGAGCTGGTCGGCAACGCCGTCCGTCACACCGGAGCCCGGGTCTTCGGCCTCCGTATGCGCCGCCGCCGGGGCTGGATCCGCATCGAGGTGCGTGACCCGTCCCGCGGGCTGCCGTGTCTGATGCCGGTTCAGGAGACGGACATCAGCGGTCGCGGGCTGTTCCTCGTCGACACGCTGTCCGACCGGTGGGGCGTGGATCTGCTGCCGCGGGGCAAGACGACGTGGTTCGAGATGCGGGTCGCCGACCGATGACCGAACGTGCGACCCGGTAGGTGCCTCATCCGGGTCAATCGCCCGTTTTCTTACCAAGCGCCCCTTAAATGGTGCGGGTGACCCCGACCGACCGCCGCACAGCCCTTCGTACGGGCGCCGGCCTCCTCGCCGCAGGCGCCCTCTCCGCCGGATGTGCCACGCACGGTGCCGTGGCACATCCCGCGCCCTCCGCGCACCCCGCGTCCACCGAGCCGCCCGAGTCCACCGCCCCCAAGACCGCGCCCGCACCACGCCGTTACCCCGGACAGCCCGCCCAGCTCACCCACGGCCCCCGGACCCACCCCCGGGTCGCCCTCACCTTCCACGGCCAGGGCGCCCCCGCGATCGCCCACTCCCTGCTGACCCAGGCCGAGAAGCACGGTGCGCACATCACCGTCCTGGCCGTCGGCACCTGGCTCGACGAGCACCCGGACGTCGCCCGCCGCATCCTCGACGGCGGCCACGACCTCGGCAACCACACCCAGCGGCACCTGGCGATCAACACGATGTCGGAGGCCGACGCCCGCGCCGAGATCACCGCCTGTGCCGACCGGCTGAAGCGCCTCACCGGCTCGATCGGCACCTGGTTCCGCCCCTCCCGCGCCCCGCAGGCCTCCCCGCTCGTCGCCCGGCTGGCCCGCGCCGCCGGATACCCGCACGTCCTGTCGTACGACGTCGACTCCCTCGACTACACCCGGCCCGGCGCCGCCGCCATCACCCGCAAGGTCGCCGCCGAGGTGCGCGACGGGTCCGTCGTGAGCCTGCACTTCGGGTACCCGGAGACCGTCCAGGCCCTCCCCGCCGTACTGGAAGAACTCACCCGCCGCGGCCTGAGCGCCGTGACCACCACGGAGTTGTTCAGCTGATGCAGCGCACCCGAATCGCCCACGCCCTCGTCGCGAGCGTCGCCCTCGCCGCCCTGGCCGCCTGCAGCTCCGGCTCCAGTGGGCACAAGGACGAGGCCCTCGGCAGCAAGGCGGCCGTCGCCCCGGCCAAGAAGAAGGCGGTCGTGCAGGGGCTGCCCGGCATGCCGCCCGTCCTCAACCCGGCCGACGTCTACGCGGCCGACCGCCCGAACCGACTCTCCCCGGTCGTCGCGGACTTCCCGTCCCGGGTCTACGTCCCCAACACCAACTCCAACACCGTCTCGGTCATCGACCCGAAGACGTACCGGGTGATCGAGACGATCCCGGTCGGGGTCCAGCCCCAACACGTCGTGCCCTCCTGGGACATGAAGACGCTCTGGGTCAACAACGACCGCGGCAACACCCTCACCCCCATCGACCCGAGAACCGGCAGGGCCGGCAAGCCGGTCGACGTCCACGACCCGTACAACCTCTACTTCACGCCCAACGGCAAGTACGCGATCGTGATGGCCTCCCTCGACCGTGAACTCGTCTTCCGCGACGCGCACACCATGAAGCGCGAGAAGACCGTCCCGGTCAGCTGTTACGGCGTCAACCACGCCGACTTCTCCCTGGACGGCCGCTACTTCATCGTCTCCTGCGAGTTCAGCGGCGAACTGCTCAAGGTCGACACCGAGCAGATGAAGGTGATCGGTCAGCAGAAGCTGCCGTTCCACGGCTCGATGCCGCAGGACGTCAAGATCTCGCCCGACGGCAAGAGGTTCTACATCGCCGACATGATGGCCGACGGTGTGTGGGTGCTGGACGGCGACAGGTTCTCCAAGCCGTCCTTCCTGCCCACCGGGAAGGGCTGCCACGGTCTCTACATCAGCCGCGACTCCCGGGAGATGTACATCTCCAACCGCGGCGAAGGCAGCATCTCCGTCTTCGACTTCGCGCAGAACAGGGTCACCAGGAAGTGGCACCTCCCGGACGGCGGCAGCCCCGACATGGGCGGCGTCTCGGCCGACGGCAAGGTCCTGTGGCTCTCCGGCCGCTACAACTCCGAGGTGTACGCCATCGACACCCGCACCGGCACCCAGCTGGCCCGCATCAAGGTCGGCAGCGGCCCGCACGGCCTCGCCGTGTACCCGCAGCCGGGGCGCTACTCGCTGGGCCACACCGGCATCTTCCGCTGAGCTCTGAGCAGCAGCGCCTCCGCGCCCACCGGACGGTAGCCCGCCGCCTGGAACGCCCGCATGCTGCGGGCGTTCCCCGGGGAGACCTGGGCCCACACCGGTTCCTCGGCCAGGTGCCGCGCCGCCGTCACCAGTAGCCGCCCCAGCCCCCGGTGCCGTACCCCCTCGTCCACCTCGACCGCGACCTCCAGCCGCCCGGCGACCCCGCGCCCCAGCACCACCACACCGTCCTCGGCCGCCCACAGCCGCACCTCGTCGCGGTGCGTACGGGCCCGGACGGCCCGAGGGTGGCCGGTGTCGGTGATCTCCGTGAGCGGGAGCGGCGGCCCGCCGGGGAGCGGATCGCCGACCAGCAGCGCGTCGATCGTGTCGGTCGTACGACCTGTCCGTTCCAACAAGGCCGTGAGGAACCGCGCGTTCATGCTCGCGGCCAGCTCGTCGCAGTCGACGGCGCGCAGCGTCTCGTACACCCAGGCCGGGTCCTCGTCCGTGAAGACGACCGAGTGCGCGGTGAAGGCGATGACCCCGGCGTCCCGCTGCGAGGCCTGCGGTACCACGGTCGTACCGCCGTCGTCGGGCGGGAAGACACCCCGGGCGGCCGCGTCGAGAATGTCCCGAAGAGTCTCCACCACCGCGCTCCTTGAGTCTCCACCCACTGGAAGGCCCAGACTCGCAGACATGATCGACGACGGCACCGGACTTCTCACCATCGGAGAGCTGGCGCGGTCCACCGGACTGACCGTGCGCACCATCCGCTACTGGTCCGACGAGGGCGTCCTGGCCCCCGTCACCCGCTCCACGGGCGGCTACCGGCTCTACGACGCCGAGTCGGCCGCCCGCCTGGAACTGATCCGCACCCTGCGGGAGCTGGGCCTCGGCCTGGACGACGTGCGCAAGGTGCTGGACGGGGAGCGGACCGTGGCGGAGGTCGCGGCGGCGCACGTGGTGGCACTGGACGCGCAGATCCGCTCGCTGCGGACGACCCGGGCGGTGCTGTCGACCGTGGCGCGACGCGGTTCGACCGCAGAGGAGATGACCCTGATGAACAAACTGGCACGGCTGTCGGCGGCCGAGCGCAGGCGGATCATGGAGGAGTTCGTGGAGGAGATGTTCCACGGGCTCGACCATGTGGATCCGGACATCCGCGACAGGATGCGCAACACCGCCGTGAACCTGCCGGACGACCCGACACCCGAGCAGGTCGACGCCTGGGTCGAGCTGGCCGAGATGGTGCAGGACCCCGAGTTCCGGGCGCAGATGCGCAGGGCGGCCGAGTTCAACCACGACGGCCGGGGGCAGGACACGCCCGCCGGGGCGTCGATGTGGTTCGTCAAGCAGCTCATCGAGCTGGCGGGGCAGGCGCGCGAGCGCGGGATCGCGCCCGAGTCGCCGGAGGCCGAGAAGGTGCTGCGGAAGCTGTTCGGGAACGCCGACCGCGCCGACATCCTCGAACGCGTCAAGGCGACCCACAACGTCCGGCTCGCCCGCTACCGCGAACTGCTCGGCATTCTGAAGGGAACATCCGTGAAGGCCTACGAGGAGGAGTTCGCGTGGGTGGCCGCCGCGCTGGAGGCGCGCGCGGCCAGCTAATCTGACCTGCGACAGCAGCACGGCAAGACCTGTATTACGGAGAAAAGGGGCGGATCGGTGGCCGACATCGAGGCAGCGCGCAAGGAGTTCCAGCGGATCGACACCGACGGTGACGGCTTCATCACCGCCGCCGAGTTCAAGACCGCCCTCGCCCAGGAGGGCGACTGGAACGTCACCGAGTCGGTCGCCGAGGTCATCATCAAGGCCCGCGACCTCAACGGCGACAAGGTCCTGTCGTTCGACGAGTTCTGGGCGTACCTGAACAAGTGACCCGAGCAGGGGCCGCTCCCTCGTGGGACCGGCCCCTTTCTCATGCCCGGCGCCGGACGCGCACGTTCCAGCGCCCCTCAGGCAGGTCCGACCCCGGCAGGGCGCCGGCGTCTTCGTCACCGCCACCGAGCCCGCCGAGGACTGGCCGACCCGGCTGCGCCGGGCCGCGGTCACCGACGTCTACGAGGTCCGCATGGCCGTCGAGGTCCACGCGGCCCGCCTCGCCGCGAGGCGCCGTACGGCGCAGGACGTCACGGCGATGGAGCGGGCACTGCGGGGCCGCCGTACCGCCTCGGCCGGCGGCGACGCGGCCTTCGTCGACGCCGACATCGCCTTCCACGCGGCCCTGGTCGCCGCCGCGCACAACCCCGTACTCACCGACCTGTTCACCGAGTTCACGCTGGTGCTTCGCGAGGGTCTCATCGACCTGCCGGCCCTGACCGGAGTGCGCGCCCACGACCCGAACACCGGGGACGAGGCACATGAGGCGCTGGTCCGGGCGGTCGCGGAGGGGGCGGCGGAGGTGCTGCGGGGGAGCCGGAAGACCCCTTCGGCAGCTAGGACGCTCCCCTTCGGTACCGCCCCGGCGCCACCCCGTACTCCCGCTTGAACGCTTTGGCGAACGCGAACTCCGAGGTGTAGCCCGCGCGTTCGGCCACCTGGCGGAGGGGGAGACCCTCGTCGCGCAGGAGGCGGCCCGCCGTCGTCATGCGCCACCAGGTGAGATAGACGAGCGGCGGCTCGCCCACCAGCGCCGTGAAGCGGCGGGCGAAGGCCGCGCGGGACAGGCCGCCCGCCGCGCCGAGTTCCCCGACCGTCCACGGGTGCGCCGGGTCGCCGTGGATGGCGCGCAGGGCCGCCGCCACGGCGGGGTCGGCGAGCGCGGCCGACCAGCCGGTGCCCTTGCGGTCGCGCTGCCACCAGGCACGCAGGACATAGAGCAGCAGGGTGTCGAGGAGCGAGGTGACGATGGCGTCCGACCCCGGCGCGCGCTCCTCCAGCTCCATGCCCAGCAGCTCCACCGCTGCCCGCAGCGACCGGTGGGCGCCCACGCAGGCGGGCAGGTGCACGACCTCCGGCAGCTCGGACAGGAGCCGGTGGGTGCGGCCGCGGTCGAGCTGGTAGGCACCGCACAGCATGACCGTGTCCGGTTCCGACTCCCTTGGCGGGGACGGGGGTTCGGGCCAACTGCCGTCCTTGGACGGCTGTGCGTCCTCCAGCGGTACGTCGAGACCGCTGGCCAGCGCGTGTCCGCGCCCGTGCGCCAGGAACACCACGTCCCCAGGCCCGAGCGCCACCGGCTCGCCCTCGGCCGGGATCAGCCACGCCGACCCCCGCAGCAGCACATGGAACCCGGCACCCTCCGAGGCCGCGAACCGTGTGCCCCAGGGCGCGTACTTGTCCCGGCGCGCGGAGTGCGGCCGCCCGGTGCGCATGGCGGCGACGGCGTCGCTGAGTACGTCCATGTCCTTACGGTATCCGGGAGTTGGGTCGGCGAGACGATCGGACAGGAAACCAAGATCTGCGGACATGGATCGTCTCGCGTCCGCCTCTTAGTGTTTTCCGCATGCCAACCACCGCACGTACCGTGCTTTTTCATGAGATCGGCGGCCCCGAAGTCCTCCGGATCGAGGAGACGACCGTCCCGGACCCCGCCCCCGGCCAAGTCCTCGTCCGCGTGGAGGCGTTGGGCCTCAACCGCGCCGAAGCCCTTTTCCGCTCCGGCACTTACTACTACCAGCCGACCCTGCCCGCCTCCCGTCTCGGCTACGAGGCCTCCGGCGTGGTGGCGGCGGTCGGCGAAGGCGTCACCGAACTCGCCATCGGGGACCGGGTGTTGACCGGTCCCGGAATCGAGATGAGCGCACAGGGCGTGTACGCCGAGCGGATCGTCCTCCCCGAGACCTCCGTCTTCCGTGTCCCCGACTCCGTGGACCCCGTCGCCGGCGCCGCGGCCTGGCTGACGTACACGACCGCGTACGGCGCCCTGCTGGAGACGGCGGGTCTCCGGCCCGGCGACCATGTCCTCATCACCGGCGCCTCCAGCGGCGTGGGCACCGCGGCGATCCAGGTCGCCCGCCGCATCGGCGCGATCCCGCTGGCCACGACCCGGACGGAGGCCAAGCGCGGGCACCTGCTGGAGCTGGGCGCGGCGGAGGTGATCGTCACCGGGGAGTCGGCACCGGAGGCGGTGGCGAAGGAGGTCAGGCGGCTCACCGGGGGCAACGGGGTCGAAGTGATCTTCGACGCGATCGGCGGCCCCGGCTTCCGCCCGCTGGCGGAGGCCCTCGCGACGGGCGGCTCGATGGTGGCCTACGGCTGGCTGGACCGACGCCCCGCCGAGATCCCCCGGAACTGGCCCTTCACCCTCCACACGTACGCCAACATGAGGCACTTCACCACCCCCGCCGACCACCGCCGCTCCGTCGCCTTCCTCAACGCGGGCCTCACGGACGGTGGCTTCCGCCCGGTCGTCGGCGAGGTCTTCGAGGGCCTCGACCGCATCCGGGACGCCCACCGCCTGATGGAGTCCAACACGCACACGGGCAAGATCGTCGTACGGCTCTGAGCGGGACCCGGGGCCCGTCACCCGCTAGGTCCAGCCCCCGGAACTACTGCCGAGGCCCGCCGGAAACACTCCCGGGGGACCGCCGGAATACTCCTGCGACCCCCCTGGTTGACGCCACCCAGACGTATGCGTGTGCATCGACGCTGGACTCGGGAAAGGCCTGTCATGAAGATCGGCATCATCGGCGCGGGCAACATCGGCGGCAACCTCACCCGGCGGCTGACCGCCCTCGGCCACGACGTCTCCATCGCCAACTCCCGTGGCCCGCAGACCCTCACCGAGCTGGCCGAGGAGACCGGCGCGACACCGGTCCCGGTGGAGGAGGCGGCGAAGGACGCGGAGATCGTCGTCGTCACCGTCCCCCTGAAGGCGATCCCGAACCTCCCCTCCGGCCTGCTGGACGGGGCCGCCGAGGGGGTGGCCGTGATCGACACCGGCAACTACTACCCGCAGCAGCGGGACGGCCGGATCGCCGGGATCGAGGACGAGGGCCTCACCGAGAGCCGCTGGACCCGCAGCACCTCGGCCACACGGTGATCAAGGCCTTCAACGGCACGTACGCCATCGACATCCTGGAACGCCCGCTCCCGGCCGGCACCCCCGACCGCCAGGCCCTCCCGGTGGCCGGCGACGACGAGGCGGCGAAGCGCAAGGTCCGCGCCCTCATCGACGAACTCGGCTTCGACACGGTCGACGCGGGCGGCCTCGACGAGTCCTGGCGTCAGCAGCCGGGGACGCCGGTGTACGGCCTGCGGGACGGCGTGGCCGGCGTGACGAAGGCGCTGGCGGCGGCCGACCCGGAGCGCACCGCGGAGTGGCGCGCCTAGGGCTGTTGCGAAGTCCCGCCTGCCCCGTGACGCAACAGGCCCCAGGCCCGTCCGGCACACTCGACCACCACCTCGGACCCGGCCTCACTGACCCCCGCCTGTGGTGAAACGGCTCTCACGCCCCCTTGGCCCACTCCTTGAAGGCCGCCTCGTCGGCGAAGTCCACGACGTCCTTGTCGTGAGGGTCGCTGGTGTACTGGTGGAAGCGCCACTTGGCCTTGATGCGGGGCTTGCCCGCCGTCACGTAGTCGGCGATCCACAGGCCGTCGCCGGCGTACGAGGTGCGGTCGATGTTCAGCCAGAAGTCGCGGTTGCAGTAGAGCACCACCTGGTTGTTCGGGCGCAGTTCCTTGAGGGTGCGGATGAACAGGTCCTTCTCCCCGTTGCTGGCGTGCGTGCCCGAGCTCGTCGTCTCCCAGTCCACGGCGAGGAGGTCGCCCGCCTTCTCGGGAGCGTGCTCGACGAAGTACTCCGCCTGGGCCTCGATGTGGCCGGGCCAGAGGAAGTGGTAGAAACCGACGACCAGGCCGGCGTCACGGCCCGTCTTCGTCTGGGCGGTCAGTCTCGGGTTGACGTACGAACGGCCCTCCGTCGCCTTGATGAAGACGAAGGAGGAGCCGTCCGTGTTGTAGGTGGCGGACTGAAAGGCGCTCACGTCGATGCCGTGCAGCATGGGGATCTCCCTGAAGTGCCGGTGGTGCGACCGTGGTTGACGAATCTCCACCTTGGCACGGGGTATTCGGAGCCCACGGGGAAACATGTGGGCGCGACGTGGAGGCGCCGTGGAAACCTCAGCTCCGCGTGGCCACTTCGGCGTCCGTCGGGTCCGTGGCCGAGATCGCCTGGGCGCGGTGCAACGCTTTGCCCGGCAGCGGTGTTTCATTCGGTGATGGACGAGAAGGCCGAGCAGCAGTTGACCGAACTCCTGGCGGTGGACCTCGACGACGGCTTCACGGAGCTGGTAAGGGTGCACGGCAGGGCGGTGTACACGTTCCTGCTCCGGGTCTGCGGCTCCGCCACCGAGGCGGACGACCTGGGGCAGGACGCCCTGCTGCGCGCCTACACGGCCTTACAGGACTACGACTCCGAGCGGAGGCGGCAGCTCAAACCCCGCGCCTGGCTGCTCACCATCGCCGCCAATGTGTGGCGCAACCACCTGCGCACCTGCTCGCGCCGGCCCGCCCTGGCCGGGGTGCCCGTGGAGGACACCGCCGACGTCTGGACCGATCACAGCCCGGGACCGGAGGAGCGGGCGGCGCTCGCCGAGGACCGGCGGCGCCTGGTCATGGCGCTGCTTGAGCTGCCGGAACACCACCGCACACCCGTGGTGCTGCGGCATGTGCTGGGACTGAGTTACACGGAAGTGGCCGAGGTGCAGCGGTGCGCGGTCGGGACGGCCAAGGCACAGGTGTCCCGGGGTCTGAAGGGGCTGCGCCGGCAGCTGGAGCCGGAGACCGCTGTGCTGGAGGAGGTGACGACATGAGGGGTGATCACGAGACACCGCGCCCCGGTGCGGCCCCGGCCGGGTTGACCGGGCTGGCCGGGCTGGCCGCGGAACCACCGGCCGACTTCGCCCTGCGCGTGCTGCGGCGCGTCGGCATCCCGCGCGAGACCTACGACGCCTATGTCCGTCTCGACACCGCCGTCGGCGGTCTCTTCGTCGCGGCGAGCCCGGAGGCGGTGACCGGTGCGGCCCTGGACGCGGGCGGGTTGACCGCGGCGGCCTTCGAGGAACTGCACCGGTCCCGGACCCACCGTTCGGCCGTATGGTCGGCCAAGCCGTTCCCAGGGGTCGCGACCGCGCTGCGCACCGGCCGCGCCCGGCGCCTGCCCATCGACCTGTCCCCGCTCGGCCCGGTCGAAAGGGCGGTGCTGGAGGCGGTCCGTGCCATCCCCGCCGGACAGCTGCGCCCGGTCGGCTGGATCGCCAAGGAGGCCGCGGTGGCCCCCGAGGCCGTGGTCGGCGCGCTGGCCGGGAACCCGGCCGCCGTGCTGATCCCGTGCCACCGCGTGACGTACGACATCGGCACTCCCTGCGATGCCGACCAGCTTCCCGAGGTCGGGGACGCGCTGCGCGCCGCGGAGGGCATCGATCCGCGGCGGGTGGCGGAGCTGCAGAGCAGCGGAGTGGTCTACCTCGGCAGCGACACGACCCGGATCTACTGCCATCCCACCTGTGCCCACGCCCGCCGTATCACCCCGCCCCACCAGGTGCCGTTCCGTACCGCGCGCGAAGCCGGACGGGCCGGGTACCGCGCCTGCAAGAGCTGTAGGCCCGTCACCGCATGACGGCCGTCGGAACCCGGCGGCCAGGACGAACATGGAGTTGTGCCTTGCGAACCAGTAACACCCCCCGCGACACCACGGCGGCGGTCGCGGTCCACCACACACCGGTGGGGCCGCTCGTGCTGGCGGCCACCGCCGACGCGCTCGTGCTGTGCTGCTACGGCAGCCGCGAGGACGCCGTCGCTCGCATCGCCAAGGCGGGGCTGCGCCCCGTAGCGGAGGAGGACGCGGAGGCGGCCGGGCAGAAGGTGCTGCGGGAGGCGCGGGCCCAGCTCGACGCGTATCTCACCGGCGACTGCCGGGACTTCACCGTACCGGTCGACCTGCGGCTCGCCACCCCGTTCAGCCGCCGCACGGTCATGGCGCTGGACGCGTTCGTCCCCTACGGGCACACCGCCACCTACGGAGAGCTGGCCGCGGCGCTCGACCGGCCGCGGGCCGCCCGTGCGGTCGGCACAGCCCTCGGCAACAACCCGGTCTGCGTCGTGCTGCCGTGCCACCGGATCCTCGGCTCGGGAGGCAGCATGAACGGCTACGCGGGTGGCCTGGAGGCCAAGCGCTTCCTGCTCGGTCTGGAGGCCCACAGCGGCCCGCCGGCCCCCTGAGCGGTGGGCGCCGGGTGATCCCCCGTCCTCGGCGCCCACCTCCCCTTCTTCCGTTCTTCCGTACGCCCTTCCACCACCGAGAGCTGAGCGCGTGAACGCCTACGACACCCCGCCCCTGCCCGGGCTCGCCGAGCCGGTGCCCGCCGACTGGCCGACCGCCGCCGATGACGGGCTGCCCGCGCTGCGGCACCTCGACTGGCCGGCCCTGGCGGCCGAGCTGGACGCGGAGGGCGTCGCGCTCACCCCGCCCCTGCTGACGCCCGAACAGTGCGCGCGGCTGCGGGAGTCGTACGACGCGCCGGGACTGTTCCGCAGCACCGTGACGATGGCCCGACACCGGTTCGGCGAGGGGTCGTACCGCTATTTCTCCTATCCGCTGCCCGAGCCGGTCCTGGCCCTGCGCCGGCAGCTGTACCCGTCCCTGGCGCGGATCGCCAACACCTGGGCCGCGCGGCTCGGTGAGCCGGGGTTCCCCGGTCGGCACGAGGACCTGGTCGCGGCCTGCGCCGCCCAGGGGCAGCACCGGCCGACCCCCCTTCTGCTGCGCTACGAGCAGGGCGGCTACAACTGCCTGCACCAGGACGTGTACGGCGATCTCACCTTCCCGCTCCAGGTGGCGATCCTCCTGGACCGGCCGGACCGGGACTTCACCGGCGGCGAGAGCGTCTTCGTGGAACAGCGGCCGCGCGCCCAGTCCCGCCCTCTCGTCCGCCGCCCGGAGCAGGGCCAGGGTCTGATCTTCGCCGTCCACCACCGCCCGGTGCGCTCGCCACGGGGCTGGAGCCGGGTGATGCTGCGTCACGGAGTGAGCGCCGTGCACGGCGGCCGCCGGCACGTACTCGGCGTGATCTTCCACGACGCCCGCTAGTGCTGTGACCGGACAGGTTCACCGGCTCGCGACGCCCGGCACGGCGCCTCGCCGCGTTGTCGCATCACCCGAGTACATCCAGTACGCGGGCGATGCTCCGCCTTGCGATGCACCGCACCGGACGCCGCGAGCTTTCCGGCAAACCTTTCCGGTCACAGCACTGGGTGCCCACGTTTCCGACCCGGCGGATCCGTCTACGAGCCGGTGCCTCGGCCGGGTTCTGCCGCCCCGCTCCAGTGGACCGGCAGTCGTCCCAACGATGCTGGTCAGATGTGTCTCCTGGGCTCCTGAACGTGCCGATTCGGCTGGAGGGCGGCTGAAGTTCCGCAACAACTCCGTTACGTACGGTCGCTGTGTGGTGGCGGGGCGGTGTCGCGAACTGCCTCGCGCCCACTGTCAACCCGGCGAGTCAGCGTAAGGAGCAATTGCAATATGCGTCACTTACAACGGGTGCAGGGTGCGTCGGCCGGGCCGGAGGCATCGCGGAACCCGGCGACCCTACCGGCCGGCCATGCGCCGTACCGGCTGGGCGCGGCCATGCTGGAGTCGCTCGCGCAGGAGATGAGCGTGCTCGCCGAACAGGCGTCCACGCTGCTGAGGATGCCACCGGAGAGTCTCTCCCTCGACGCGGACATCTTCGCCAGGATCGCCCGCAGGAATGTTCCGCGCTGGCATTTCGCGATGCTCAACGACGCCGAGCGCAACGACGCCCTGGTCACCGCCCTGGAGCGGGGCATTCCGGCCGGGGCGACCGTACTGGACATCGGATCCGGCAGCGGGCTGCTCGCCATGGCCGCGGCCCGGGCGGGGGCGGGCCGGGTCTTCACCTGCGAGATGAACCCGCTGCTGGCCGAGGTCGCCCGCAACGTCGTGGACGCGCACGGCCTGTCCGACGTCATCACCGTGATCGGTCGGCCGTCCACCGAGCTGGACCCGGTGCGGGACCTCGGCGGACCGGTGGATGTCCTGGTGTCCGAGATCGTCGACTGCGGCCTCATCGGTGAGGGCCTGCTGCCCTCCGTGCGCCACGCACGCGAGCACCTCCTGGCGCGGGACGGCGTCATGATGCCGTCGGCGGCCCGGCTGTACGGCAGGCTGGTGAGCAGCGAGGCGGCGACCAGGCTCAACCAGGTCACCACGGCAGGCGGCTTCGACGTCTCTCTCATGAACACCCTCGCGACCCGCAGCCACTTCCCCATGCGGCTCGACACCTGGCCGCACCGGTACCTCTCCGAGGAGGTGCCGCTGCTGGAGTTCGACCTGGCGCGCGACCCGCTGGAGCCCGGTGAGCGCACTCTCGTACTGCCCACCATCGACGACGGCGAGGCACAGGCCCTGGTGGTCTGGTTCGAGCTGGACATGGGCAACGGCATCGTCCTGACCAACTCGCCCGACAACCCCGGCTCGCACTGGATGCAGGGCTGGGTCGGGCTGGAGAAGCCCCTGCCGACGAAGGCGGGCGAGGCCGTCTCCCTCCGGTTCACCTGGAGCGACTTCGTCCTCGGCGTGGGCCTCTGACCCGGCGCCGCCCCACCCCTCACGACCCAGCACCCAGGGAGCAAGCGATGAGTCATGTCCCGCCGCACGTCCCGTTCGAGCTGAGTGGCGCGGAACTGCGCGACGCGGTGGTGCAGTACGCCACCGCCCCGATCTACCACGACAACATGGACTGGCTGAACCATGACAGGCCGTACCGCCGGCAGCTCAGGCCGCAGGTCCTGCCCCACCTGGACTACGACCGGATACCGGGCCGGGAGAACATACTCAACTACCCGAGCCTGGCCGTGCAGCGCCTGCTGACCAGCATCTACGAGGCCGACCTCGTGTTCTTCCCGAAGGGCGGCCTCAAGGGCCAGGAAGAGGACTTCCGGACCTTCTACAGCCCCGCCAACCGGGCACTCGGCGAGCGGATCCGCCCAGCCCTCGAACGCTACGCCTTCGGCTTCCTCGACGACGAGGTGGAGACGTCCGGGAACTGGACGGCTCAGGGCCTGGACGCCTATCTGGACTCCCTCGACACCGGCGGCGACGAGGAGCAGTCGCCGGTGGAGAAGGCCGTCCGGGGCTCTTCGGACCCCGAGCGCGCGGCCCGGATGTGGCTGGTGCAGTTCGCGCCGGACTTCCTCTCCGAGGCCTCCCCGATGATCCGCAACGTGCTCGGGTACTACGGCCCGGCGCAGTCGGAGTGGTTCAAGGTCGTCATCGACGAGTACGGCTACGGCGTCCACGACACCAAGCACAGCACCCTGTTCGAGCGGACCCTGGAGTCCGTCGGCCTGGAGTCCGACCTCCACCGGTACTGGCAGTACTACCTCAACAGCAGCCTGCTGATGAACAACTACTTCCACTACCTGGGCAAGAACCACGAGCTGTTCTTCCGCTACGTGGGTGCGCTCTACTACACGGAGAGCTCCCTGGTCGACTTCTGCCGCCGCGCCGACCGACTGCTGCGCGAGGTCTTCGGCGACACGGTGGACACCACCTACTTCACCGAGCACGTGCACATCGACCAGCACCACGGCCGGATGGCCCGAGACAAGATCATCAAGCCGCTTGTGGAGGCCCACGGCGAGGGCGTCATCCCGGAGATCGTGCGGGGCGTCGAGGAGTACCGGGTGCTCCTGGAGGTCGCCGACTTCGACTTCACCGAGCAGATCGCGTGGATGGACGCCCAGCCCGAGCTGAAGAAGCTGCACGACCCGGTCTTCGAGGGGCTGAGGCAGGGCAAGGTCGACGCGCCCGTGGCCCACATCGTGGAGCCCCGCGGCGAGTTGTCCAACACCCACTGCCACGACGGCGACGAACTGTGCCACATCGTCTCCGGCACCATGCGCTTCGAGAGCGGCCTCGGCTCCTCGCTCACCCTCCAGGCGGGCGAGGGTGTGGTGATCAAGCGCAACCGGCTGCACGGCGCGAACATCGAGTCGGACGAGTGCGTCTACGAGATCCACTCGGTGGGGGACTACCGCAAGTGCCTGTCGTGACCTTCCCCGCCGCGGGGCGGGACAACTGTGTGGTGGTCGCCGGGACACCGTATGTCTACGCGACGGTCGGCGGCCGGGGCTTCGTCATGCGGGCCCGGTGCCCGCACCGCGGCGGCCCCCTGCACCTGGCCGACGTGGCCGAGGACGGCCGGCTGACGTGTCCGTGGCACGAGCGCAGGACCTCCGTGGCCCGGCTGCGCGCGGAGATCCCGGCTGTCCGGGTGGGCGACCGGGTCACCGCGGTCTTCCCGGACCGCCCGCCGGACCGCGGCTGGCCCACGCCGCGGGCGGCCTGCGGCGGTGTGGCCCTGGAGCATCGCCCGCTGGCAGCCGCGCTGGCCCGCCCGGCGCCGGCAGGCTGACCCGTCGACGACTGCAACGCCCCGGCACCGGCCGGTGTTCTACAGACGGCCGGTACGCGCGCCGGGGGTCCGGCACGGCCCCCGGCGCGCGCCCACCGGATCACGAGTGACCACATGCGAGGAGAGCGGAACATGGGCACGGACGCTGGCAAGCCGTTACTGCTGCTGATCGGCAGCAGCGCCCGGCGCAGTCGGGAGTTCATTCTTCGGTCGGTGAGTCGGCGCTATGCGCTGTGGCTGCTCCAGCCGGCCCCGGTGACCTGGGAGGAGCCCTACGTCGTCGGTGCCACTCAGGTCGACAACACCCGCCCGGACCTCCTCGTCGAGGCCGCCGGTCAGGTGGCCGCCGACCACGAGGTGGCCGGGGTGTTCTGCTACGACGAGGGTCTGGTCACCCCGGCCGCCCATGTGGCGCAGGCGCTCGGGCTGCCGGGCAACAGCCCCGAGACCGTGACCGCCTGCCGGGACAAGAACGCCACCCGGGTCGCGCTGGAGCGGGCCGGGGTCGCCCAGCCGGCCTCCATCGGTGTGCGGTCCCTGGACGAGGCCCGGGACGCGGCCGAGAAGCTGGGCTTCCCGGTCGTCCTCAAGCCCCGCGGACTCGCCGGCGGCATGGGCGTGCGCCGGGCCGACTCTCCCGACCAGGTGGAGACCGCCTACCGGGCGGCGACCGGTGTCTCCTACCCGGGCGTCCCCGTCTTCGAGGTGTCCGTGCTGGTCGAGGAGTACGTCGACGGCCCCGAGATCAGCGTCGACGCCGTCTTCTTCGCGGGCGAGGGCACGGCCCTGGCGGTGGCCCGCAAGAAGGTGGGACTCGCGCCCTTCTTCGAGGAGATCGGCCACGAGGTCGACGGGGCCGACCCACTGCTGACCGACCCGCAGCTGGCCGAGGCGCTGCGGGCCAGCCATGCCGCGCTGGGCTTCCACACCGGCGTCAGCCACACCGAATTCCGGCTCACTCCGAACGGCCCGTACCTGATGGAGGTCAACGCCCGCCTCGGCGGCGACATGATCCCCTACCTGGGTGAGCTGGCCACCGGCGTCGACGTGGCGCTGGCGGCCGCCGACGTCGCGGCGGGACGGCGCCCCGAGACGACACCGAGCCGGCACCGGGCCGCGGCGATCACCTTCCTGTACCCCGAACGGGACACCGAGATCGAGTCGGTGACCGTGCACGAGGACCGGTTCTCGCCGGAGATCCACAGCGCCGACCCGATGGCCGACCCGGGGGCCGTGCTGCGGCTGCCGCCGCGCGGGTACATCTCGCGCTACGCCAGGGTCATCTCGCTCGCGGACTCGATGGCACAGGCCCGGGACGCACTGCTCAGGACACCGGAGATCGTCGAACTCGCGGGCCGCCCGGTGGAGGAATCGCCCCGATGAGCGAGACCGGACAGACGTCCTCCGATCCCGGGAAGACCGGCCGCCCGTCGATCCTGCAGGCCATGCGGGGCATTCCGGGCCCCATCTGGCTCGTGCTCGTCGGCATGCTGGTCAACCGGCTCGGCAACTTCCTCCAGATCTACCTGGTCCTCTACCTGACCGCCAAGGGCTTCTCGGCGACCGAGGCGGGCCTCGCCCTCGGCGCCTACGGTGTGGGCTCGGTGGTCGGCGTGCTGGTGGGCGGTTCGGCGTCCGACCGCATCGGCTACGCGTGGACGATCGTCGCCTCCATGGCGCTCGCCGGACTGGGCACGCTGAGCCTGCCCCATCTGGGCAGCCTGCCCCTGGTGGTCGCGGTGGCGGCGGTCATCGGTCTGCTGGCGCAGATGTACCGGCCCGCCTCCTCCGCCCTGCTGGTGGAGCGCACCCCCGAGGACCACCACGTGATGGTGTTCGCCGTGTACCGCATGGCGTTCAACCTCGGCACCACGGTCGGCCCGCTGCTCGGCGCACTGCTGATCAGTCATTCGTACGACCTGATCTTCTCTATCGAGGCGGGCGCACAGCTCGGCTTCGCCGCCTTCGCCCTGATCCTGGCCCGCTCCGGGAACGAGGCGAGGCCGACCACGCAGCACGCGGACGGGCAGAGCCGGTCATACGCCGCCGTGCTGCGGGACCGCCGGTACACGCTGTTCCTGCTGGCGCTGTTCCTCAACGCCGTCGTCTACATCCAGCACACCTCCGCCCTGCCGCTCCAGATCAAGTCCGACGGACACGGCGTGGCCTTCTACTCCAGCCTGCTGTCGCTCAACGCGATCATGGTCATCTCCCTGGAGCTGCTGTTCACGAAGTACGTGCAGCACCTTCCCGGCAAGGTCGCCGTGGCACTCGGCATCGGCCTGGTCGGCGTCGGGATGAACCTGTACGTCGCCGGGCCCAGCATGGCCATGTACGTGGTGGCGACGGTCGTGTGGACGTCCGGCGAGATGATCGGCACACCCACCGCCTCGGCCTGGCCGGGCCGGGTCGCCCCCGAGCACCTGCGGGGTCGCTACATCGCGGCCGCCGCCTTCCCCATGCAGATCGGCTACGCGATCGGTCCCGTACTCGGCGTCGCCGTCTGGCAGGCGTCGTCGGCAGCTGTGTGGTGGCTGTCCGGACTGCTGACCGTGGGCGCTGTGGCCGCCACCCTCGTCGGCATGAGCGAGCGGCCCCGCGCGGACACGGAGACCGTCACCGTCCCGCCCGACGAGACGGCCGGACGCAGCGGACCGGTCGCCGCCGACACCCCCTGACCCGTCCCACCCCTCAGCCCGTGCCGAACGATCCGGCACCCTGGATTCCGGAAGTGAGCGAGCCGCGCATGGCCTACGCAGATGGCATCGAGAAGTTCGTGGAGACGGTGAACGGCGCGCTGCCGCCGGACTTCTACACCTATCCCGTCGAACGGCAGCGCGTCCTGTACGACTCGCTGACCGAGGTACTCCCCATCCCGGTGCCCGACGGTGTCTCGCACCGGGACGCGACCGTGGTCCACGAGGGCCGCACGGCCCGCATCCGCATCTACGAGCCGGCCGAACGCGCCGACCACGCCGTGCTGTTCTACATCCGCGGCGGCGGCTTCGTCATCGGCTCGCTGCACAGCCATCACAGCCTGGTCGCCGAACTGGCCGCCCGCACCGGGCTGGTGGCGATAGCCCTGGACTTCGACATGGCGCCGGAGAACCCGTTCCCCGGTCCGCTCGAGGACTGCTACGCGGGTCTGTGCGGCACCCTCGCGGACCTGCCCGGGCTCGGGCTCGGCGACCTCGACCCGACCGGCGCGGTGATCTGCGGGGAGAGCTCCGGCGCCAACATGGCCGTGGTGCTGTCGATGATGACGCGCGACCGCGGCGGCCCCCGGCCGCGCGGCCAGGCGGTGATCAGTCCGGTCCTGGACTTCACCCGCTGGCGGCACGGTGGCGAGGACGCGCCCCTGCTCTCCGGCGGCGAGATGGAGTTCTACACGGCCTGCTACTGCCCGCAGCCCGAACAGGCCGCCGACCCGTACGTCTCACCGCTGCTGAAAGGGGCGTTCCACGGCCTGCCGCCGGCCTATGTCGTCGGCTGCGCGATGGACTCCCTGTGCGTGGACGCGGAGAAGTACACCGCCCTCCTCAAGGAGCACGGCACGCCGGTGACCTATGTGCGGGAGGAGGGGATGGTGCACGCCCCGGTGCGCGCGCGCCGTGTCAGCGAGCCCGCCGCGGAGTTCTTCGCCCGCTACTGCGCCGCCGTCTCCGCCCTGGCCCGGAAGGAGGACGCCGATGGCGGACGCTGAGGTGCGCACGGAGCAGCGGCAGGGACCCTGCGTCGTCGTCGACCCCTACTCCTCGGGGGCCCTGTTCACCGAGGCCCTGCGCGGCCAGGGCGTCCCGGTGGTGGCGGTGCTGAGCAGCCCGCGCCCGCCCGAGGCGTACGCCTCCTCCTACCGGCCGCAGGACTTCCCCGACGTCATCGTCCACGACGGCGACCTGGACGACGTCGTACGGCGGGTGCGAGCCCTCGACCCGCGCTGTGTCATCGCCGGCTGCGAGTCCGGTGTGGAACTGGCCGAGCGGCTCGCCCCCCAGGTGCTGCCCGAGCTGAGCAACGTGCCGGAGCTGGCCGCGGCCCGCCGGGACAAGAGTCGGATGGCCGACGCCGTACGGGCGGCCGGGCTGCCGGTCATCCCGCAGCTCTGCACCGCCGACGCCGACGAGGCGGCCGCCTGGCTGGAGCGCGAGGGCCTGGCCGGGGCCGACCTCGTCATCAAGCCGCCGAAGAGTGCCAGCACGGACGGCGTGATCAAGGTGCCGGGCGGCACGGACTGGCGGGCCGTGTTCGAGCGGCAGATCGGCCGGGTCAACCAGTTCGGGGAGGTCGACGACCGCCTCATCGTGCAGAAGTTCGTCACCGGCACCGAGTACGTGGTGGATACCTTCAGCCACGACGGCAAGCACTCCCTGGTGGACGTGTGCGCCTACGGCAAGGTCGACAACGGACCCCACATGGCCGTCTACGACACCATGCGCTGGCTTCCTCCGGACGATGCCGCCGTCCCCGCCCTGGCGGAGTACGTCCTCGGCGTCCTGGACGCGGTGGGCGTCCGCTTCGGCTCCGCACATGTCGAGGTGATGGGCACCGCGGAGGGGCCGGTCCTGATCGAGCTGGGTGCCCGTCCGCACGGCGGCGGCCAGCCGCGGTTCAACCGCAACGCCACCGGCGACAGCCAGATCGACCGGACGGTGCGCTGGCTGACCGGGGGCGAACTGCCTTACAGCTACGACCTGTTGACGCACCAGATGTGCGTCTTCCACATGGCCTCCCGCTCCGGGACCGTGCGCGGCACAGCGGTCCTGGAGGAGATCCGGACGCTGCCGAGTCACCACTTCTCGGTGCAGAACCTGTCCGACGGAGACCATGTCCCGGTCACCAGGGACCTCGTCGACAGCCTCAACTTCGGGTTCGTGATCCTCTCCCACCCGGACGAGGCACAGATCAGGTCGGACTACCTGGCCGTCCGCGCCCTGGAACAGCGGCTGGTCATCGAGGAACCGTGATCGACGCGATCGCGTTCCTGACGAGCTCCCTGGTGGTGATCATGACACCGGGCCCCGACCTGGCCCTGACCACCCGCCTGGTGCTGACCGGCTCCCCGGGTACGGCGACCCCCGCCGCGTTCGGAATGATCACGGCGGGGGCCGTCCAGGCGACCTTGGGCGCCCTGGGCCTGGCCGCGCTGCTCGCCGCGCGCCCGGACCTGTTCACCGCATTCCGCTGGGCCGGGGCCGCCGTCCTGGTGGTCTGGGCGTACCGTGCCCTGCGCTCGGCACTGCGTCCGGCGGCCGACGTGGCGCCCGGACCCCAGGCCCAGGCGGACGCCCCGCCGCACGACAGGCGACGCGCCTTCGCCCAGGGGCTGCTGTGCACCGGCTCCAATCCCAAGGTGGGCATCTTCCTGATGGCGTTCCTGCCGCAGTTCGTGCCCGCCGGCGTGCCCCCGGTCCTCGGCGTCACCGTCCTGGCCTGCTGTTACCTGGCCCTGGGCCTGGTCTGGCTGCTCGTGTGGATCAGATTGGTGCACCGCCTGGCCGGGTATCTGCACTCGGCGTCCACCCTGCGCCTCACCAACGGGCTCACCGCCGCGGTCTTCACCGTCTTCGCGGTGCGCCTGGCACTCGGCGGATGAACACCCCGGGCACCCGGGCGCAGGCCTCCTCAGGACGTCCGGAGCCGCTCCGCCTCCTCCTGGTCGAGCAGCGACTTCGCATACCGCAGCAGCAGAACGGGCACGGTGAACCGGCCGTGCGCATGCTCCCGCAGCAGACCGGCGTTGGCCAGGCGGTACAGGTTCCCCCTGGCCTCGGACGGCGTCATGCCCGCCTCCTCGGCCACGGTGTGCGCGGTGACGTCCGCACCCCTGGTCCGGCCGAGCAGCCGGAACACCCGGCGCGTCGGCTCCGGCAGCGTCGTGTAGGACAGCTCGAAGGCCGTCTGGACCGAGGACAGCGGTCGCTCTCCCGGGTCGCCGGGCGCCCGGAACGGTCCGGAGTCCTCCAACTCTGCGTAGTACTGGGCGATGCTGAGGCAGGAATGCTGCGCCAGCCGCGCCGTGAGGACGCGGAGCGCCAAGGGCAGACCGCCGCAGTATCTGCCCAGCGCCATGGCGGCGAGCGGTTCCCGCCCGACCCGTTCCGGCCCCAGTAGCCGGCCGAGGAGGACCCGGGTCTCCGCGTCGTCGAGCGCGTCCACGACGATCCGCTGGATCCCCTCCCTGGCCGTCAGGTCGGGCAGCGCGTTGCGGCTGGTGATGAGCACGGCGCACCCTGCGTCACCGGGGATCAGGGGCCGTATCTGGTCCTCGTCCCGCGCGTTGTCGACGACCACCAGGACCCGCAGGCCGGACAGTTGGGTGCGGTAGAGGGCCGTCGCCTCGTCCAGGGTGTCGGGGATGCGGTGCTGCGGAACACCGAGTGCGCGCAGGAACGCGGCCAGGGCCTCCTGGGCGTCGAGGGGGCGTCGGCGGGCATGACCGTGCAGGTCGATGTAGAGCTGCCCGTCGGGGAACCGGTCGAGCACCCGGTGCGCCCACCGCAGGGCGATCGCCGTCTTGCCCACGCCGGGCGGCCCGGTGATCAGCGCGGCCGGGACCTGGCCGTCCGGCTCGCCGGGGGCCAGGAGCAACTGGTCCAGCTCCCTGATGTGCGCGGTGCGCCCCACGAAGTGGCGGGTCCGGCCCGGAAGCTGGGACGGCCGCAGAGGCGGCGGAGGAGGGGCCGGCGTCCCGCCGTCCCAGGAGTCGGGCACCGGCTGCGGCCTCAGCGGTTCGCGCCTGGCCCAGACCAGCTCCTGCTGCAGGACCTGCAGATGCGCCTGGCGCAGCTCCTGGCCGGGCTGGAGGCCGAGCTCGGCGTCGAGCCGCCCGCTGACCTCGGTGAACACCCTCAGTGCCGCCGACTGCTCCCCGCAGCTGGCCAGCGCCAGCATGAGCCGCGCCTGCAGCCTCTCGTTCATCGGCTCGTCCTCGGTGGCGGCCCGCAGCGCGGGCACCACCTGCTCCGGCTGCTGGAACCGCAGCGCGAGATCCGCGTACAGCAGCAGGTTCTCGATCCGCTGCCGGCCGGCCGCCGTGGCCGCCGGGTGCAGCGCCAGCTGGGGCTCGTCGGCGAGAATCGGGCCGCGCCAGCAGTGATGGGCGAGGGTCGCGAGCTCGTAGGCGGCGGCCGAGGCCCCACCGGCGTGGGCCTGCCGGGCCCTGTCCGCAAGGTCCTGGAAGCGGGTCAGATCGACCTCGTCGCGGTCGAGGGAGAGCGCGTAGCCGACCGGAGTGCGGATCAGGTACGAGTTGGCCGGGTCGACCGGCCCGGACCCGGCGGAGCGGAGCAGACCGCGTGCCTGACTCACATAGGTGTGGATCAGATTCGGGTAGGAACGCGGCGGTTCCTTCGGCCACAGGGTGCGGCCTATTTCATCCAGGCCGGCCGATTCGGGATGGCAGAGCACCAGCAGGGACAATAATCGCCGCAGCTTGAAAGCGCTTACATCGATCTCGGTGCCGCCGCGGCCGACGGTCAGCGGGCCGAGAATGCCGATACGCAGGCGTGGTCCGCCCCCGTCAGCGGTTTTTCGGCTCTTTGTCATGGAACGCCTTATGTCGTCGACATCGAGCCCGAGTACACCCGCCAGAGCCCGCAGGGTTCGGGCCTGGGGCTGGTCCACCCGGCCGCTCTCGATGTTGCGCAGAGCCCGCACGCTGACACCGGACAGCTCGGCGAACTCGCTCTGGGTCAGGCCCGCACGCTCCCGGAACGTGCGAACCAGAGTACGGAAGGGAAGCGATTGCCTCAGCTGGAGACGAGCGGTAATGGCCGATTCGGTACCGCGGACATGCAGCATGGTCCCCCCGCGCCGAGTGATGGCTCGGCTTCTGATCTAAGTGTCCTCCGGGGTGACTTGGAGGCTTGTGGCCCCTAGTGTCCCCTATCCCCTGGCGCTAATCGATCGTTGCTGATCACAGGTCTACTGATTCTTTTCTTTAATTTACACGCCGAACAACTCCGGGCACGTGACGAATATTCCACGTGGCGGGAACCATTCGGTCGGCGTTATTGTCCGAAAAGGAAGTTGACGGGGTTCGGAGGCGTGGACTCGTGGGATGTCCCACAAGGTAATCCGATCGCGGTAAACGTTCTCTGAACGCGACCGCGGTACGGGCCTCAGCACTCGATGATGTTCACCGCAAGCCCGCCCCGAGCCGTCTCCTTGTACTTCACGCTCATGTCCGCCCCGGTGTCCTTCATCGTCTTGATGACCTTGTCCAGGGACACCTTGTGCGAGCCGTCGCCGCGCAGTGCCATCCGGGCCGCCGTGACCGCCTTGACCGCGGCCATGCCGTTGCGTTCGATGCACGGGATCTGGACGAGGCCGCCGACGGGGTCGCAGGTGAGGCCGAGGTTGTGTTCCATGCCGATCTCGGCCGCGTTCTCGACCTGTTCGGGGGAGCCGCCGAGGACCTCTGCGAGGGCGCCCGCGGCCATCGAGCAGGCGGAGCCGACCTCGCCCTGGCAGCCGACCTCGGCGCCGGAGATGGAGGCGTTCTCCTTGAACAGCATGCCGATGGCGCCGGCCGCCAGCAGGAACCTGACGACCCCGTCCTCCTTCTCTCCTTCGGAGGCAGCGCCCGAGGCGAAGTTGATGTAGTAGTGGAGGACCGCCGGGATGATGCCGGCCGCGCCGTTGGTCGGGGCGGTGACCACACGACCACCCGCCGCGTTCTCCTCGTTCACCGCCATCGCGTAGAGCGTGATCCACTCCATCGCGTGCGCCAACGGGTCGCCCTCCGCCCGGAGTTGGCGGGCCGACACCGCGGCCCGGCGCCGTACACGAAGACCGCCCGGCAGGATGCCCTCCCGCGACATGCCCCGTGACACGCACGCCTGCATGACCCGCCAGATGTCCAGCAGACCGGTCCGGATCTCCTCCTCGGTCCGCCAGGCGCGCTCGTTCTCCAGCATGAGTGAGGAGATGGACAGGCCCGTCTCCCGCGTCAGGCGCAGCAGCTCGTCGCCCGTGCGGAACGGGTACTTGAGGACCGTGTCGTCCAGCTTGATCCGGTCCGCGCCCACCGCGTCCTCGTCGACGACGAAACCGCCGCCCACCGAGTAGTACGTCTTCGAGAACAGCTCCGTGCCCGAGGCGTCGTATGCCCAGACCGTCATGCCGTTCGCGTGGTACGGGAGTGCCTTGCGGCGGTGCAGCACCAGGTCGTCGTCGAAGGAGAACGTGATCTCGTGTTCGCCGAGCAGATTCAGGAGCCGCGCGGCCTTGATCCGCTCCACCCGTTCGTCGGCACTCTCGACGTCCACCGTCCGCGGCGAGGCGCCCTCCAGGCCGAGCAGCACCGCCTTGGGCGTGCCGTGCCCGTGACCGGTCGCGCCGAGCGAGCCGTACAGCTCGCACCGCACCGAGGCGACGGAGGACAGCAGCCCTTCGTTGCGCAGACGGCGGACGAACATGCGCGCCGCCCGCATCGGGCCGACCGTGTGGGAGCTCGACGGGCCGATGCCGATCGAGAACAGGTCGAAGACCGAGATGGCCACGGGAACTCCTCCTACGGAGGGTGGGGGCACACGTTCCCGGGTGCCCCCACCAGGGGACTACTTGTTGAGGCCGGGGTACAGCGGGTGCTTGTCGGCCAGGGCCCTGACCCGGGTCCTGAGCGCCTCCGCGTCGTACGACGGCTTCAGGGCCTCCGCGATCACGTCGGCGACCTCGGCGAAGTCCTCGGCGGTGAAGCCGCGGGTGGCCAGCGCCGGGGTGCCGATCCGCAGACCCGAGGTCACCATCGGGGGACGCGGGTCGTTGGGGACGGCGTTGCGGTTGACGGTGATGCCGACCTCGTGCAGCCGGTCCTCGGCCTGCTGCCCGTCCAGTGCGGACTCACGCAGGTCCACGAGGATGAGGTGCACGTCCGTGCCGCCGGACAGGACGTTCACGCCGGCCTCGCGCGCGTCGGCGGCCGTCAGCCGCTCGGCGAGGATGCGCGCGCCGTCCAGCGTACGCCGCTGGCGCTCCTTGAAGTCCTCCGACGCGGCGACCTTGAAGGACACCGCCTTCGCCGCGATCACGTGCTCCAGCGGACCGCCCTGGAACCCGGGGAAGACGGACGAGTTGAGCTTCTTCGCGAAGTCCTTCTTGGCGAGGATGATGCCGCCGCGCGGGCCGCCCAGCGTCTTGTGCGTGGTGGACGTGACGACATCGGCGTACTCGACCGGGTTGGGGTGCAGCCCGGCCGCCACCAGACCCGCGAAGTGGGCCATGTCGACCCACAGGTGGGCGCCGACCGCGTCCGCGATCCGCCGGAACTCGGCGAAGTCCAGCTGCCGCGGGTAGGCCGACCACCCGGCGATGATCACCTTCGGCCGGTGCTCGGTGGCCAGCTTCTCCAGCTCGGCCATGTCGACCAGCCCGGTGGCATCGTCCACGTGGTAGGCGACCACGTTGAACTGCTTGCCGGAGAAGTTCAGCCGCATCCCGTGGGTGAGGTGGCCGCCGTGGGCGAGGTCCAGGCCCAGGATGGTGTCGCCGGGCTGGGCCAGGGCGAACAGCGCGGCCTGGTTGGCGGAGGCGCCCGAGTGCGGCTGGACGTTGGCGTACTCGGCGCCGAACAGCTCCTTGAGCCGGTCGATGGCGATCTGCTCGGCGACGTCGACGTGCTCGCAGCCGCCGTAGTAGCGCCGGCCGGGATAGCCCTCGGCGTACTTGTTGGTCAGGACCGAGCCCTGGGCCTCCATCACCGCGAGCGGCGCGAAGTTCTCGGACGCGATCATCTCGAGGGTGGACTGCTGGCGGTCCAGCTCGGCGTCGACCGCGGCGGCGATCTCCGGATCGAGCTCGTGAAGGTGGGTGTTCAGGACGGACATCAGGCGGTACGACTCCTCAGCCGGCGTTCTGGGCGGTGTACTCGTCGGCGGAGAGCAGGTCGGACGGCTCCTCCGTGGCCCGGACCTTGAACAGCCAACCGCCTTCGAAGGGCGCCGAGTTGACCAGGGACGGGTCGTTGACGACGTCCTCGTTGATCTCGGTGACCTCACCGGTGACGGGGGAGTACAGGTCGCTGACCGACTTCGTCGACTCCAGCTCGCCGCAGGTCTCGCCCGCGGTCACGGCGGAGCCCACCTCGGGAAGCTGGGCGTAGACGACGTCGCCGAGCGCGTTGGCCGCGAACTCGGTGATGCCGACCGTCGAGACGCCGTCCTCGGCGCCCGACAGCCACTCGTGCTCCTTGCTGTAGCGCAGCTGCTGGGGGTTGCTCATGGCCTGAATTCTCCTGTACGCGGGGGAGTGCTGATGAATGGGAGACTGCTGACAATGCGTGTGAGCAGGGACGATGTGCTCGAGGTCACTGCCCGAGGTCACGGAACGTCGGCTACGGCGGTGTCACTTCTGCCGCTTGTAGAAGGGCAGCGCCACGACCTCGTACGGCTCGTGACTGCCCCGGATGTCCACGCCCACGCCCGGCGTGCCCGGCGCCGCATGCGCGGCATCGACGTAGGCCATCGCGATCGGCTTCCCGAGTGTGGGGGAGGGCGCACCGGACGTCACCTCGCCGATCACCTCGCCCCCGGCGACGACCGCGTACCCGGCACGCGGCACCCGTCGCCCCTCGGCGACCAGGCCGACCAGGACGCGCGGAGGGCTCGAAGCGGCCCGCTCGGCGGCCTCCTGGAGCGCCTCGCGCCCCACGAAGTCGCCCTCCTTCTCGAACTTCACCACCCGGCCGAGCCCGGCGTCGAAGGGGGTGAGGGCCGTCGACAACTCATGCCCGTACAGCGGCATGCCCGCCTCCAGGCGGAGCGTGTCCCGGCAGGACAGACCGCAGGGGACGAGCCCGACGCCCTCGCCGGCCTTGGTCAGCGCCTGCCACAACTCGACGGCGTGCCCGGGCTCGACGAACAGCTCGAAGCCGTCCTCGCCGGTGTAGCCGGTGCGCGCGATGAGCGCCGGCACCCCGGCGACCGTCCCCGGCAGACCGGCGTAGTACTTCAGGCCGTCGAGGTCGGCGTCGGTGAGCGACTTGAGGATGCCGGGCGACTCGGGGCCCTGGACGGCGATCAGCGCGTAGGCGTCCCGGTCGTCGCGCACCTCGGCGTCGAAGCCGGCGGCGCGCTCGGCCAACGCGTCCAGCACGACCTGGGCGTTGGAGGCGTTGGCGACGACCAGGTACTCGGTCTCGGCGAGCCGGTAGACGATCAGGTCGTCCAGGATCCCGCCGTCGGCCCGGCAGATCATGGTGTACCGGGCCCGGCCCACGCCGACGGAGGCGATGTTGCCGACCAGCGCGTGGTTGAGAAGGGGGGCCGCCTCCGGGCCGGTCACGGTGATCTCGCCCATGTGGGAGAGGTCGAAGAGGCCGGCCTTCGTGCGCACGGCGAGGTGCTCGTCGCGCTCGGAGCCGTAACGCAGCGGCATGTCCCAGCCGGCGAAGTCGGTCATCGTCGCGCCGAGCGAACGATGCAGGGCATCGAGCGCGGTACGACGGATTTCGGTGCTGCTCATCGGACGGATGTCTCCCAAGGCATGACGGGCGAGGTCGTTCCTCCCCATCTGTCATCGGAACCTGAGAGGTTCGCCATGACCAGAACGTGGTCATGGCTTGCACCTTGGGTGGAGCCACTGCGCGCAGCGGCCCGCTTTTCAGATGTGCCTCGCCCGCGCGGTAACGGGGCCTGAGAGATTCAAGGGAGGGACTTGCTCCTTCGGCGCCCCAGCAGACGCTGCTCCTGAGGACTCTCCCGCGCGGATTCAAACGGCCGGTATGCAGTTGGCGCGCACATCATTGCACGCCTCGTCGGCTCGGGGGAGACCGCTCTTTTGTGACGGGCCTGTGGCCGGAACCGAACGGAACCGCGAGACGCCGTGCATTACCTTCTCTTTACATTAGTTGGGGAGAACCTTTCCTGACCCGACAGGGAGGACGATCACGGTGACAAGGACCACGGCGTACGCCACGACCTCGGCCCTCGCGCTGCCCAAGCAGCCCACGGCCCCGGCCCGCGAGCGGTGCGACGAGCGCCCGGCACCGGTCGTCCGCGACCTCCGCGACCGCTCGGGCCGCAGCCCGCACGCCCTCCTCTTCGGCCCCCGGGACCTCGTCGTCGTCACGGGCCTGCCCGGCAGCGGCAAGTCGACGCTGATGACCCGCGCGGTGAAGGGTCTGCGTATCGACTCCCAGGACACCCGGGACCGCTGGGACGCCCGAGCCCCGGGCCTCCTCCCGTACGCCCTCTACCGCCCCCTGGTCCGCGTCGCCCACTTCGCCGGCCTGCGCCGCGCCCTGCGCTCCGGCGAGGGCGTCGTGGTCCACGACTGCGGTACGCAGGCCTGGGTCCGCGACTGGCTGGCCCGCGAGGCCCGCCGCCGCGGCGGCACCCTGCACCTGTTGCTCCTGGACGTCACTCCGGGCATGGCCCTGGAGGGCCAGCGCGAGCGCGGCCGGGGCGTCTCCCGCTACGCCTTCCTGCGTCACCGCACGGCCGCGGCCCGGCTCATCCGCTCCGTCGAGCGCGGCGACCTGCCGGCAGGGGTGGGCTCGGCGGTCCTGCTGGACCGTCCGGCAGCGGACGTACTCCGCAGGATCACCTTCACGAACCGACCCACCGACGCCGGTACCCGCTAGCCTTTCCTGCCACAGCAGTGGATTACAGCAGGCGGTCGTAGACAGATGGACTTCCCGGCGGATCTTCCCGCGGACTTTCCCACGCAGGCGCACCCCCATCCGCACGGCGGATGGCCCGGCAACGAGCTGGAGGAGGTGCTGTCGGCCTCCCTCGGCATTCCCGCCGCGGGCGGCAGGATCATCGAGGTCCTGGGCCGCAGCTTCCTCTGGATCCCGCTGCCCAATGGCGGCGGCCCGCACAGTGGCCCCCTCGACCTGCCCACGATGGAGATCGAGGGCCAGGCCTATGTACCGGTCTTCAGCTCCGAGGAGCAGTTCCGCCAGGTCGTCGGCAGCCATATGTCGTTCACGATCGCCCCGGCCGTGGAGTTCGCCCGCGGCCTGCCCCCGCACGTGGGCCTCGCGATCAACCCCGACGGCGTGGTCGGCGTCCCCCTTCCGCCCGCCGCCGTCGCCGAACTCTGCCGCATCGGCCGCACCGCCCTCGACGGCCCCACCTCCGGCGGCCGCGTGAAGCTGTACGAGCCGGACTGGCAGGAGGACCCGATCGACTTCCTGGCCGTCGCCTCCGCCGAGTTCGCCGGGACAGGCGTGGTCGTCACGGCCCGCCGCTGCCTCGCGGCCATCGAAACGGCGGCCCCGGTCATGTTCGTCGGCGTGGAACTCTCCCAGTGGGAAGGCGATCTACGAGCCCTCCCCCTCCAGGCCCTGGAACGAGCCGTCACCAAGATCCCCACCCAGTGGCCGGTCAACCTGGTCCTCCTGGACGTCACGGACGACCCGGTGGCGACATGGATGCGCGACCGGGTACGCCCTTTCTATACGAGGGACCACTTCTAGGACGGGCTGGGGATCAACCCCTTGAGGGGTGCGGGGCTGTATCGATGTGCGGCTCCGCCGCGTGGGGCGCGATCAACCACACACGACCCGCACTCGCCGTCGCACAACAAGCCCCGAGCCAATGGGCGCTTAGACTCATTCCATACATGGGGAAACTTCCAGAAGGGGCGGTACGCGTGAGCGCCAGCGGCACCACGACCGGCACGGTCGAGCACATGCTGCGCCAGGTGACCCCCGGGCGCTACGACGCTTACGAGGCACTCCTCCGCGCCCTCGCGACCCCCGGTTCCGGCCAGATCTGGATGCTCCTGTGGCACGGCCAGTCCGGCTCCCCGGACGCCCAGTACGGAAACATGGACGTCGAGGGCTACGGCTACGCCCCCTGTGTCACCTCCGCCCAGGAACTGAGCGCCAGCGGCTGGAACCGCTCGTACGAAGTGGTCGAGGGCATCGACGTGGCCCGCACTCTCTACCCCGACCACTACGGCCTCTGGCTCAACCCGCACGCCCCCGGCGGCGGCGTCGGCGTCCCCTGGCTCGACCTCCGCCGCATCGCCACCGGCCTGGACCGCCAGCCCGCCGGCCCCCTCCGCCTCACCGAACCGGCCATCGAGATCCCGCAGTTCTACGCCCTGCTCGCGCACAACGCCCACCGCACCCCGGCCGTCCGCTCACTGCGCCGCGCCTGGGTGCAGCCGGCGCTCGGCGCGCCGTATCTCGCCGTCGGCCTCGACGTGTACGACACCAGCCCCACCGCCGTCGACTCGGTGCGCGCGATGATGCAGCAGTCCATCGGCGCGGTCCCCGACGGCCTCCCGGTCTCGACCGTCGCGATGTCCGACGAGTACGACCCGGTCGCCCTGTGGATGCGGGCGAGCGCCCGCCCCTTCTACGACCGCGAGGCCCACGCCCCCGCACCGGCCCAGGCGCCGGCGGGCGGGTACGGCTATCCCGGTCCCGGGACCTACTGAGAAACGGCCCGGCGGCGTCAGCGCCCCGCGTGGATCTTCGCGCGTAGATGAAGCCGGATAGGGTGATATTCACCCTCTTCGTACCCCATTGCTCGTGTCCGGCCGCCGCGACCGGCCGTCCGGATAACGGAACCCCTCAATCGTCATCACGGTTGCGCATACTTTCTCCATCAGACCTGGCGCGTGATCGCTAGGGCATTGAAGACTCCCCTGAAGGCGCGAGGCCGCCAGTCCTGCATGCAGGTACCGATCGGTACCAATCGGAGGATCGCCTCACACATCCGGCCGCACTCAACCGCGGCCACCGCGCAGCAGGCAAGCGAACCAAGCCGCCCACAGCGGCGGACAAAGGCCGGTTACCACCGGCGGGAGGGGTCAGGTCATTGTGACCGCACCGATCGAGACCACGGGGGCGGAAGCCGGAGCGCGGCCCGAGGCCGTGCTCGCCGGGGCCAAGAAGAGCCAGATCGAAGGTCGTTCGCTCACCCAGATCGCCTGGACACGGTTCAAGCGCGACAAGGTGGCCGTGGCGGGCGGCATCGTCGTCATCTGCCTCACGCTGATGGCCATCCTGGCCAAGCCGATCGAGTGGGTCTTCGGGCTCGACCCCGACAAGTTCCACCAGAACCTCATCGACCCGGCGCTCCTCGCGCCCAAGGGTGGCTGGGGCGGCATGAGTTGGTCGCACCCGCTCGGTGTCGAGCCGCAGTACGGCCGCGACATGCTCGCCCGGATCATCGACGGTTCCTGGGTCTCGCTCCTCGTCGCCGGTGGCGCCACTGTGGTGTCGGTGGTCATCGGCACCGTGCTGGGTGTCGTCGCGGGGTACTACGGCGGCTGGGTGGACAGCTTCATCAGCAAGCTGATGGACACCTTCCTCGCCTTCCCGCTGCTCCTGTTCGCCATCGCCATCTCCGCCTCCGTGCAGGACGGCTTCTTCGGGCTCAACGGTCTGTCGCTGCGCATCTGCGTGCTGATCTTCGTGATCGGCTTCTTCAGCTGGCCGTACATCGGCCGTATCGTGCGCGCCCAGACGATGAGCCTGCGGAGGCGGGAGTTCATCGAGGCGGCCCAGAGTCTCGGGGCACGTGGTCCCTACGTGCTGTTCCGGGAACTGCTCCCCAATCTCGTCGCACCGATCCTCGTCTACTCGACGCTGATCATTCCGACGAACATCCTCTTCGAGGCCGCGCTGAGCTTCCTCGGAGTCGGCATCGCTCCGCCGCAGGCCTCCTGGGGCGGGATGCTCAGCAACGCCGTGGATCTCTACACAGCGGATCCGCAGTACATGTTCGTGCCCGGACTGGCGATCTTCGTCACCGTCCTGGCCTTCAACCTGCTGGGTGACGGGCTGCGTGACGCACTCGACCCTCGCAGCAAGTGATCCATCGATAGAGGGGGCTTTCCTCACGTGAAGACGAGAAGGGTTACCGCCGCCGTGGCGTCGGTGCTGGCACTCTCGCTGGGCGCTGCCGCATGCGGCGGCGGCAGCAAGGACAGCAGCGGCGGTGGCGGCACCGGCAAGAAGGACGCGGCGCTCGACGCCATCGTCAACGTGTCGAACAAGAAGGGGGGTACGGTCACGCTGGAGGACTCCGACGTGCCGGACTCCCTGGACCCGGGCAACACGTACTACGGGTTCGTGCAGAACTTCTCGCGCCTCTACGCGCGTACGCTCGTCACGTTCAAGCCGGCGGCGGGCAAGGCCGGCCTCCAGGTCGTCCCCGACCTGGCGGAGTCCCTGGGCAAGCCCAGCGCCGACGCCAAGACGTGGACGTACACCCTGCGTTCGGGCCTGAAGTTCGACGACGGCACGCCGATCACGTCCAAGGACGTGAAGTACGCCATCGAGCGCTCCAACTTCGCGCCCGAGGCCCTGTCCAACGGCCCCACGTACTTCAAGGCCTACCTGCAGGGCGGCGACAAGTACAAGGGTCCCTACAAGGACAAGTCCGCCGACGGCCTGAAGTCGATCGAGACCCCGGACGACCGGACGATCGTCTTCAAGCTGAACCAGCCGTTCGCCGACTTCGACTACCTGGCGACCTTCTCGCAGACGGCCCCCGTGCCGGCTGCGAAGGACGACGGTGCGAAGTACGTGCAGCACATCGTGTCCTCGGGCCCCTACAAGTTCCAGTCGTACGAGGAGGGCCGCAGCGCCACCCTCGTCCGCAACACGAACTGGGACCAGAAGACCGACACCGTCCGCAAGGCGCTGCCGGACAAGATCACGGTCAAGTTCAAGGTCAACCCGGTCACCATCGACAACGACCTGCTGGCCGACAAGATCACCGGTGACATCGCGGGTACCGGCGTCCAGCCGCAGACCCAGCCGAAGGTGCTGAGCGGCAAGTACGCCAAGCAGACGGACAACTCCTACGCGGGTGCGACGTCGTACATCGCGCTGAACGTCCACGTGGCACCGTTCGACAACGTCCACTGCCGCAAGGCCGTTCAGTGGGCGGTCGACAAGCAGTCGATCCTCGACGCCATCGGCGGTTCGCCGAAGGGCGACGTGGCCACCACGCTGCTGCCGCCGTCGGTCAACGGCTACACCAAGTTCGACACCTACCCGTCCGCCGGGCACAAGGGTGACGCGGCCAAGGCCAAGGCGGAGCTCAAGCTCTGCGGCAAGCCGAACGGCTTCTCCACCACGCTGACCGCCCGCTCCGACCGTCCTGCCGAGATCGCGCAGGCCACGGCCATCCAGAACTCGCTCAAGAGCGTCGGCATCAACGTCGACATCAAGCAGTTCCCCTCCGGCAAGTACTTCGCCAACTTCGCCGGTGTCCCGAGCTACGTCCACCAGCACAAGCTGGGCATGCTCTCCATGGCGTGGGGTGCCGACTGGCCGACCGGCTACGGCTTCCTGGACCAGATCGTCGACGGTGCGGCCATCAAGCCGTCGGGTGGCAACAACCTGATGGAGCTGAACGACCCGAAGATCAACGCCGCTCTGAAGGCCGCGATCGCCAACACCGACTCGGCGGCCCGCACCAAGGCGTGGGGCGACATCGACAAGATGGTGCTCGACAACGCCTCGGTCGTCCCGCTGGTCTACCGCAAGAACCTCTTGCTCCGGCCGACGTCCGCGACCAACGTCACGGTCACGCAGGCGTACCTCGGTATGTACGACTACCTGCTGCTGAGTTCGTCGAAGTAAGCACAGGCCGGATCCCCCTGAAAGGCAGGTGAAGGCACCGGGCGGCCGGGACGGAAAACCCCGTCCCGGCCGCCCGGAGCCGGACAGCTGTGGCTGCGTACATCATCCGACGCGTCTTGGGCGCATTTGTACTGCTGCTGGTGGTCAGCGCAGTCACGTTCGCCATCTTCTTCCTGGTCCCTCGTCTCGGCGGCCAGACGGCCACCCAGCTGGCCACCCAGTACGTCGGCAAGGACGCCAATCCCGAGTCCGTCGCCGCGATCAAGAAGAACCTGGGCTTCGACCAGCCCATCGTCATCCAGTACTGGGACTACATCAAGGGCCTGTTCGTGGGCGCCGACTACAAGTTCGGTCCCGATGCGTCGCATTGCAGCGCCCCCTGCTTCGGCTACTCCTTCAAGAGCCACGTCGAGGTCTGGCCCCAGCTCACCCAGCGCATCCCGGTCTCCTTCTCGCTGGCCGTCGGTGCGGCGGTGATCTGGGTGATCTTCGGTGTGACGACCGGTGTCATCTCGGCGCTGCGCAAGGGCAAGCCGGTGGACCGCATCTCGATGTTCATCGCGCTCGCCGGCGTCTCGCTCCCGATCTTCTTCACCGGCCAGGTGATCAACGCGCTCTTCGTCTACCAGTGGCCCATCTGGGACAGCACGGACTATGTGCCGTTCACCCAGAACCCGGCCGACTGGGCCTGGCATCTGCTGCTGCCGTGGATCAGCCTCGCGTTCCTCTTCTCCGCCCTCTACGCCCGGCTCACCCGGGCGGGCATGCTGGAGACCATGGGAGAGGACTACATCCGCACGGCGCGGGCCAAGGGCCTCAAGGAGCGCACGGTGGTCACCAAGCACGGCCTGCGGGCCGCGCTGACGCCCATCGTCACCATCTTCGGCATGGACTTCGGCACTCTGATCGGCACGGCGGTGCTGACGGAGACGGTGTTCTCCCTGCAGGGCATCGGTGCCTACTCGATCCAGGCGATCAAGGACAACGATCTGCCCATCGTGATGGGCGTGACCCTGGTCGCCGCGTTCTTCATCGTCTTCTGCAATCTCATCGTCGACCTGGTCTACGCAGCCATCGACCCCCGCGTGAGGTACTCGTGAGCAAGCTCGAAAAGGCGGCGCTGGGCGAACCGGCCCCCGTCGCCCCGTCCGACGCCGACGACGCGTTCCTCTCCGTCCGCGATCTGCGTATCCACTTCGACACCTTCGACGGTCTCGTCAAGTCGGTCGACGGCGTCAGTTTCGACCTGCGCCGCGGCCAGACCCTGGGCATAGTCGGTGAGTCGGGCTCCGGCAAGTCGGTGACCTCGCTGGGCATCATGGGGCTGCACCGCTCGTCCACCAACGCCAAGGTCTCCGGCGAGGTCTGGCTGGACGGCGAGGAGCTGATCGGGGCCGACCCCGACGACGTGCGCCGGCTGCGCGGACGCAAGATGGCGATGATCTTCCAGGACCCGCTGTCGGCGATGCACCCGTTCTACAGCGTCGGCCAGCAGATCATCGAGGCCTACCGGGTCCACCACAACGTGAACAAGAAGGTGGCCAAGCAGCGGGCCATCGAGATGCTGGACCGCGTGGGCATCCCGGAGCCGGACAAGCGCGTGGACGGCTACCCGCACGAGTTCTCCGGCGGTATGCGTCAGCGCGCGATGATCGCGATGTCGCTGGTCAACAACCCCGAGCTGCTGATCGCGGACGAGCCGACGACCGCCCTGGACGTGACCGTCCAGGCGCAGATCCTCGACCTGATCCGGGATCTGCAGAAGGAGTTCGGCTCCGCAGTCATCATGATCACGCACGACCTCGGTGTCGTCGCCGAGATGGCCGACGAGCTGCTGGTCATGTACGCGGGCCGGCCCGTGGAGCGCGGTCCGGCCGAGTCGGTGTTCTCCGAGCCCCGCCACCCCTACACCTGGGGTCTGCTCGGCTCGATGCCGCGTCTCGACCGCGAGGACACGGAGCGGCTCGTCCCGATCGACGGCTCCCCGCCGTCCCTGATCAACGTCCCGTCCGGCTGCCCGTTCAACCCGCGCTGCCCGTACGCCGACATCCCCAAGGACAACGTCACCCGCACGGTCCGCCCCGAGCTGACCGAGGTCGGCAGCCAGCACTGGGCCGCCTGCCACATGACGCAGGAGCAGCGGGAGCGTATCTGGACCGAAGAGATTGCGCCGAAGCTGTGAGCGACGAAAAAGAAGCGACCATGCCCGCGCAGGGCGACGGTGCCACCCTCGCCCAGGACGCCGCCGAGCACGAGGTCCTGCTGAAGGTGTCGGGACTCCAGAAGCACTTCCCGATCCGCAAGGGTCTGCTCCAGCGGCAGACCGGTGCGGTGCGCGCCGTCGACGGAATCGACTTCGAGGTCCGCAAGGGCGAGACGCTCGGCGTCGTGGGCGAGTCGGGCTGCGGCAAGTCGACCATGGGCCGGCTGATCACCCGGCTGCTCGAACCGACGGGCGGCACGGTCGAGTTCGAGGGCAAGGACATCACGCACCTCGGCGTCGGCGGCATGCGTCCGCTGCGCCGCGATGTGCAGATGATCTTCCAGGACCCGTACTCCTCGCTGAACCCGCGCCACACGATCGGCACGATCGTCGGCGCCCCCTTCCGGCTGCAGGGTGTCGAGCCCGAGGGCGGCGTCAAGAAGGAGGTCCAGCGGCTGCTGTCGGTCGTGGGCCTCAACCCCGAGCACTACAACCGCTATCCGCACGAGTTCTCCGGCGGTCAGCGCCAGCGCATCGGCATAGCCCGTGCGCTCGCCCTGAACCCGAAGCTGGTCGTGGCGGACGAGCCGGTGTCGGCCCTCGACGTGTCGATCCAGGCGCAGGTCGTCAATCTGCTGGACGACCTCCAGCAGGAGCTGGGTCTGACGTACGTGATCATCGCGCACGACCTCTCGGTGGTGCGGCACGTCTCGGACCGTATCGCGGTGATGTACCTCGGCAAGATCGTCGAACTGGCCGACCGGGACGCGCTGTACAGGGCGCCGATGCACCCGTACACCAAGGCGCTCATGTCCGCCGTGCCGATCCCGGACCCGAAGCGGAAGAACATCAAGAGCGAGCGCATCCTGCTCAAGGGCGACGTGCCCTCGCCGATCTCCCCGCCGAGCGGCTGCCGGTTCCACACCCGGTGCTGGAAGGCGACGGAGATCTGCAAAACGACCGAGCCCCCGCTCCTGGAGCTGCTTCCCGGCCAGCGGGTCGCCTGCCACCACCCGGAGAACTTCGCGGACCAGGCCCCGCAGGACACCGTCCTGCTGAGCGTGGCCAAGGAGGCGGCCGAACTGATCGCCGACGAGGTGCTCGCGGAGTCGGCGGAGAACTCGGTGGCGGTGGCGGCGGAGGTCGCCGAGAACGGCGGCTCGCGCCGGACGGCCGACGAGACCCCGGAGGCCGAGAGCCAGGAGTCAACCGACAAGTAACGCATGACAAGTTGGCAAAGTCATGCACATGACCGAACGGGAGAGTTCAGAGTCGTCCGTGTCCGACTTATCGGCACACGCTCGAAAGGGACGACTGATGAGACTCTCCCGTTCGGCACGTTTAGGGGCCCTCGCTACGGCGGCGGCCTCTTTCCTTGTCATCGCCGCCTCGCCCGCCCCCACCGCGGGCGCCCCCGGCATCGGTGACCCCTACTTCCCGAACCTCGGCAACGGCGGCTTCGACGCCCGCCACTACACCCTCGACGTGGCGTACAACCCGGACACCGACCGTCTCGACGGCCGTACGACCCTCACCGCCCGCGCCACCCAGAACCTCTCCTCCTTCGACCTCGACCTGCAGAAGCTGGAGGTCACCAGTATCGAAGTGAACGGCAGACGCGCCCAGTTCACCCGGGACGGCGACGAACTGCGCATCACCCCGCGCGACTTCCTGCGCAAGGGCCACGACTTCCAGGTCACCGTCACCTACGGCGGGGTTCCCGAACCCCTCAACGGTCCCATCGTCTTCGGCTCCGACTACGGCTGGATGAAGACCGCCGACGGCGTCTTCGTCGCCTGTGAACCCAACGCCGCCTCCACCTGGTTCCCGTCCAGCGACCACCCGGACGACAAGGCCACGTACGACATCCGCATCAAGGCCCCCAAGGGCCTGACCGGTGTCTCCAACGGCCGTCTCGTCTCGACGTACGACAAGGGCGACTCGACGTACACCCACTGGCGCGAGAGCAGGCCCATGGCGACCTACCTCGCGACCGCCACCATCGGGAAGTTCGACGTGAAGACCGGGAAGACCCCGGCCGGCATCCCGATCTACGTCGCCATCGACCCGGTGCTCGCGAACAGCAACAGCGTCGACGTGTACGCCGTCACGGCCGCCGCCACCGACTACTGGCAGCAGGTCTTCGGGCCGTACCCCTTCGAGGAGACCGGCGCGATCGTCGACGACATGCCTCAGGCCGGGTTCTCGCTGGAGGTGCAGAGCAAGCCGGCGTACTCGGCGGTGCGCAACGAGACGACGATCGTGCACGAGCTGGCCCACCAGTGGTTCGGCGACTCGGTGTCCGTGGAGCGCTGGAAGGACATCTGGCTCAACGAGGGCTTCGCCAGCTACGCCCAGTGGCTGTGGGCCGAGCACCAGGGGACGCGCAGCGCCCATGACTCGTTCCTGGCCGCCTACAACTCCCGCCCCGCCGACAACGCCTTCTGGCAGATCACCGTCGCCGACCCGCAGCGCGACACCATGTTCGCCTCCGCGGTCTACCAGCGCGGTGCGATGACCCTGCAGGCCCTGCGCGAACGCATCGGCGACACGGCGTTCTTCAAGCTGCTGCCCGCCTGGACGAAGCTCCACCGCTACGGCAACGCCGACACCGCCGACTTCATCCACCTCGCCGAGAAGGTCAGCGGCCAGAAGCTCGACGACCTCTTCCAGAAGTGGATCTACACGACGGGCAAGCCGGCCCTGTAGCGACCCCGAGTAAGAATGGGGGGTGCTTCAGCAACTGTTCAGCCCCTCCGTCCAGCACACGCTCGACCTCGTGGGCATCTTCGTGTTCGCCATCTCCGGCGCACTGCTGGCGGTCCGCAAGAACTTCGACGTCTTCGGCATCGCCGTGCTCGCCGAGGTCACCGCGCTGGGCGGAGGGCTGCTGAGGGACCTGATCATCGGCGCCGTCCCGCCCGCCGCCTTCACGGACCTGGGCTACTTCCTCACCCCGCTGCTCGCCGCGCTCATGGTGGTCTTCCTCCATCCGCACGTCGAGCGCATCCAGGTCGCCGTCAACGTGTTCGACGCGGCCGGCCTCGGTCTGTTCTGCGTCGCCGGGACGACGAAGGCGTACGAGTACGGGCTGGGCCTCACCCAGTCGGCGACCCTCGGCCTCGCGACCGCGGTCGGTGGCGGTGTGCTGCGGGACGTCCTCGCCAACGAGGTGCCCTCGCTCCTGCGTTGGGACCGCGACCTCTACGCGGTCCCCGCCATCGTCGGAGCCACCATGGTCGTCCTCTGTATACGCTACGAAGCCCTCACCCCGCTGACCAGCGGCCTCGCGGTCGTCACCGCCTTCGTCCTGCGCCTGCTCGCGATGAAGTACCACTGGCGAGCGCCGCGTGCGTGGAACCGGCGGTCGACGGTGCGAGAGGAGTAGTGTCCCTGGACCTGGCCCGGTGCTGGCCCATCTCCACCGACAGCCAGCGGAAGGACGGGACCACCTGCGGCCGCCACAGCGCCATGGTGTGACCGCCCGCGCTCTTCGGGATGAAGATCACATGCACGGTCGTCGGCGCCTTCGCGATCTGTTCGAGGGCGATACCGGCCTCGTAGCCGTCGTGCGGCTGCCCGGAGACGTACAGCGCGATCCGCGGCGGGGTGAGCGCCTTCCGCAGCAGCAGGTAGGGGTTGTTCTGGGCCCGCAGCGTCAGGTTCTGCGCGGCGAGCGAGTTCCGTTCGCCGATCGGGTCGTTGTAGCCGGACATGCTGACCGCGGCCATGTAGCGGTTCGGGTGCGCGACGGCCAGCTTGACCGCGCAGTGCGCGCCGGCCGAGTACCCGGCCACCGCCCAGCCCCGGGGCGCGGGCAGCGCGCGGAAGTTGTCCATCACCATCTTCGGTACGTCGATGCTCAGCCAGCTGTCGGCGTTGACCGTGCCCGGGATGTTGGCGCAGCCGGTGTCCACGCCGGCCAGCAGGTTGGTGCGCGGCGCGACCAGGATGAACGGGGCGACCTCGCCGTTCTTCATCAGCGGGGCCAGCTGCTGGGTCGTGTGCATCGACCCGAACCATGCCTTCGCCGAGCCCGGATAGCCGGGCAGCAGCTCCACCACCGGGAACTTGTGGTGGCGATAGGCGGGCTCGCCGTACTGCGGCGGCAGCCAGACGTAGACCTCGGCGTTCACACCGGAGACCCGGCCCTTGAGCTGTGTCTCGCGCACTCCGTGCATCCCGGGCCCACTGGCCGCGGTGAAGGCCTGCTTCACCCTGGGCAACCGCTTCAGCGCGATTCCACCGGTGCCGTCCGCACCCAGGTTGGCCGCCTGCTGGACGTGGTTGCCCGTGCCGAGGAGGTCGGCCCAGTTGTCGTAGAGGCTGTTGGCGTTGTTGACCATGACGAAGACCAGCGCGACCGCGGTCCCCTGGGCGAAGAACAGCATCAGCATCCGGGCCGCCGTGCGCAGGGCTTGTGGCCCGCGCACCCGCGACCACAGCACGAGCGGCAGTATCAGGGCGATCGCGAACAGCACGATCAGTGTGTAGAGGAACGGAGTCCCGGTGAGGCTCATGTCCCCATAGAGGGGGTGGCACGGCTTCAGGTTGAGGACGAGTGCGGACACTTACCAAGAAATTGCCGGGATCTCACCCAGGAGCGGCTTTCGGCGAACACGTGTCACACAGCCGTCATGTTCAAAGCTACCGCTTAGTAATTTCCTGTTGTACCGTTCATCCATGCCAGAAGCAGCCTCCGCGCCGGCCCCCGAGCGGGCCACGATCGGCGACAGCGAGTTCGACCGCGACACCGCGCTCACCGTGCGCGCCCCCGGCGTCTACGACATCGACCTGTCCGCCGGCTGGACCATCATCAACGCCGTCAATGGCGGCTACCTCCTGGCCGTCCTGGGCCGCGCCCTCGCGGACGCGCTGCCGCACACGGACCCCTTCACCATCTCGGCGCACTACCTGACCGCGTCCCAGCCGGGCCCGGCGGTCGTCCGCACCGACGTCGTCCGCACCGGCCGCACCCTCTCCACCGGCCAGGCCTCCCTCTTCCAGCACGACGAGCAGGGCCGCGAGGTGGAACGCATCCGCGTCCTCGCCTCCTACGGCGACCTGGACGCCCTCCCGGACGACATCCGTACGACGGCCACGCCGCCCGAGTTCCCGCCGCCGGACCACTGCTTCGGTCCACAGGACAGCCCCACGCCCATGCCCGGCAGCTCGGCCATCGCCGACCGTCTGATGATCAAACTGGACCCGGCGACCCTGGGCTGGGCGCTCGGCGCCCCCTCCGGCAAGGGCGAGATGCGGGCCTGGTTCGGTCTGGCCGACGGCCGTGACGCGGACCCGCTCTCCCTGCTCCTGGCCGTGGACGCCCTTCCGCCCACCGCCTTCGAACTCGGCCTGAAGGGCTGGGTTCCGACGGTCGAACTCACGGTCCACATCCGCTGCCGCCCGGCCCCGGGCCCGCTGCGCGTCTCCATCACCACCCGCAACCTCGCCGGCGGCTTCCTGGAGGAGGACGCCGAGGTGTGGGACAGCGAAGACCGCCTGGTCGCCCAGTCCCGCCAGCTCGCGCGGGTCAGGCTCGGCTGAGCGACTCCCGGCCCAGCCAGGCCGCCAACTGCCCGTAGCCGTCGGCTCCTTCGGGGGCCGGCAGGGCGGCGGCGAACGGGGTGTCGGCGTCCCGCTGCCGGTCGGGCAGCACGCGGCGGGCCGTGGCGAGCGCGAACTCGGCGAGTTCCGGGTCGAGGTGGACCGGGTGCCCCAGCGACTCGGACAGGTCCCAGGTGTGGGTCACCAGCTCCATCACATACCCCGACAGGGCCGCCCGCCCGGGCACCTCGCCCCACGGCACCCGCACCGGCGCCTCCATGCGCGCGTCGCTCTCCCAGGCCTTGAGGACGCGGATGCGGACCTCGTCGTAGGCCGCCGTCCACTCCTCGTCCCGCACCCCCTCGGCGAAGGGGTGTACGGCCATGCCGTCGCCGCCCTCGCCGACGACCGCGATCCGCCGGGTGCCGCCGACCATGTGACCGAGGAGCGTGCGGACGTCGAACTCGGTACAGGGCGTGGGGCCGTCGAGCTGCTCGGGCCGTACCGTCGCGATGAGTGCGGCCGCCTGCTCGGTGGCGCGGGTGTACAGGGGGCGGGGGTCGATGGCGTTCATCGTCGCTCCTTCGTGAGTCGGTACGCCGAGGATCGCCGCATAACTTGACAGTTTCCGTCAACATTTGCCGTGGGCTTCCGCAGCGGGGATTCTGGTGCCGTGAAGTCCGACCGTCTGCTCTCGATCCTGCTGCTCCTGCAGACCCGCGGGCGCGTCCCCGCGCATGAACTCGCCGAGCGGCTCGAGGTGTCGGTGCGGACCATCTACCGGGACGTCGAGGCGCTGTCGGCCTCCGGGGTCCCCGTCTACGCGGAGCGCGGGCGGCACGGCGGCATCGAGCTGCTCGCCGGGTTCCGTACGGACGTGACCGGTCTGACCGCCGACGAGTCCCGCGCGCTGTTCATCCTGGCCGCACAGGGGGCGCACGCCGCGCTCGGCCTGGACGCGGCCCTCGGCTCGGCGCTGCGCAAGGTGATGGCCGCGCTGCCGGCGCCGTACCGCCCCGCCGCCGAGGTGACCAGCCGACGCATCCTCGTCGACGCCACACGCTGGAAGGGCGGCCCGCAGAAGGCGGTCGACCTGGAGGTGCTGCAGGACGCCGTGTTCGCCGACCGGAGGCTGCGGCTGCGGTACCGGCACGGCGGGGAGCAGGAGGCGCGGACGTACACCGTGGACCCGTACGGGCTCGTCTCGAAGGCCGGTGTCTGGTATCTGGTCGCCGACCGCCGTGCGAAACCGCGGCTCTTCCGCGCCGACCGGGTGCGGTCGGCCACGGTCCTGGAGGACGCGGTGCGCCGCCGCGCCGGGGTCGAACTCGCCGACGTCTGGGAGCTGTTGCGCCGCCAGGTCGAGGAACGGCCCGGCGGGCTGGACGTGGTGGTGCGGGTCCGGCGCAGCCGCCTCGACATGTTCCTGCGCCTGAACGCCGCGTACCTCGCCGAACTCCCCGACGCCGAGGGCGAGGACGAGTGGGCGACCGCACGGCTGTCGTACACCGTCGTCCGCGAGGCCCGCCAACTCCTTCAGTTCGTCGACCACGTGGAGGTGCTCTCGCCGCCCGAAGTGCGCGCCGAGCTGGCGGCGGCGGCCGCTTCTGTCACGGACTTGTACCAGCGGGTAGGCGACGCGGAGATGTGAAGCAGCAGGTCAGATGGGTTTCTTGGGTCGCGCTTTACCTGAATCACAGGCCGGGGACAGTGGGGGCTCAAGGAAGCCCTAAGCGCCGTTGATTGAGTGCCCGCCTCAAGAACTCTCATCTTCCCTGGAGTTGTTTCTCATGAAGCGTGTGCGTCTCGTTCCCGCGGTGGCCCTGCTGGCGCTCTCGCCCCTGGTCCTGGCGGCCTGCGGTTCAAGCGGCTCGTCGTCGTCCTCGAACAGCGGCAACTCCGGCCAGCAGCAGGCCTGTTCGGCGCCCTCCGGCAACGCCTCGGGCATGCCGAGCGGTGCCCCGTCGGGAGCGCCGACCGGCAAGGCGGGCACCAAGCCGACCGGTAAGCCGTCGGGCATGCCCAGCGGTGCGCCCAGTGGTGGCCCCGGCGGCGGGCAGGGCGGCGGCCAGGGCGGTCCGGGCGGCGGCTGTGGTGGCGGTGGAGGCCAGGGCGGGGCGGCGCCCAGTGGCGCGCCCAGCGGTGCGCCGAGCCAGGCGGCCACGAAGAAGAGCTGACCTGGTACGTCGTACGAGAGGGGCGGCACTCCCGGTGGACGGGGGTGCCGCCCCTCTCGTACGTCCTGGCTAGCCCAGCCAGTGATGCCGTCCGATGCTGATCAGCCGCATCTGCCGGGTCGCGACCTGGGTGACGTGCTCCCGGTCCTCCTCGGTGCCCTCCAGGGTCTCCAGGAACAGGGAAGCGGTGATCAGCATCTGGTCGACATACAGATGGGCCAGCATCAGCAGGTCGTCCTCGCTCCAGCCGTCGGACGCGGGGTCCTTGGCGAGTTCGGCGCTCACCTCCTCGGCGAACCGGACGAGTTGGTCCCGGATGGCCTCGCGCACCGGCTGGACTCCGCCGTGTCGCTCACGGGCGATGAACCGGACATGGGCGGGGTACGCGTCCACATGGCCGGCGATCAACTGGATGGCGCGCGCTATGCGTTCGTCGCTGCTGTCCGCCGCGGTCACCGTCGTACGGATCATCGGATGCAGACTGCCCAGCGCCTCCTCGACCAGGGCCACGCCGAGATCCGCGGTGGAGCGGAAGTGCCGGTAGAAGGCGGTCGGGGCGACGCCGACGGCTCGGGTGACCTCGCGCAGGCCCAGGCTGCTCAGGCTCTGCTCCTCCAGCAGACCGAGCGCCGCGTCGAGGAGCGCCTGCCTGGTCTTCTGCTTCTGGGCCTGCCGGATGCCGAGGGTGTGACTCATGTCATCCAGTTAACAACTGTTCTCTGGATTTGGAAAGCCGGGAAGCGCGCTAGACTCTGGAGTCAGTGAACAAGTGTTACTACAACTGTTCACCGAACTGTAACGAGAGTCGTCCTACGAGGCGTCCCGGAGGGGGATCCATCCCATGCTGTTCCTTGTCGCCGCTCTTCTGCTCTTCGGCGCCGTGCTGGGCACCGTGGCCCACGCGCCGTTCGCCTTCACGCTCGTCGCGGCCGCCTTCATCGCCGCCTGGCTCGGCATCTTCGCGCTCCGCGAGCGCCACGGCCGCCGCACCAACTGACCCGCCGCCCCACCGTCCCTCCGTCAGTCTGGAGCTGACCCGCCATGCAACTCACCGCCCCTGCCGCCACCGGCACCACCGCTCCCACCCGCGCCCGCCGTGACGCCGACGGCATGGCCGTCGCGTCCTTCATCCTCGGCCTCCTTGGCCTCCTCGTCCTGAACGTCTTCCTCGGCCCGATCGCCATCGCCCTCGCCGGCGTGGCCCTGTGGCGCGGCACCAAGCGCCGCGGCCGCGCGTTCCTCGGCCTGACCCTGGGCGTGGCCGACCTCGCGGTCCTGGCGATCGTGATGCAGATGTCCAACACGGTTTCCTGGAGCCTGTGACCCTGAGGAACGCACCGTGACCGACGGCTGTGGGCCCTGAGGACGACAGGGCGCGGCCGAGACCGCCGGGCACAGCGCCACCGACGCCAACGGCAACGCGGGCAAGGCGCAACCGAGCCGCGGCTCCGGGCAACCTCACGGCGAGGCTTCTCGAGTCGGCCCGTAGAATCGTCGCACCATGGCATACCTCGACCACGCCGCGACCACCCCGATGCTCCCCGAGGCAGTCGAAGCGATGACGGCCCAGCTGAGCATCACGGGCAACGCCTCCTCCCTCCACGCATCCGGCCGCAAGGCCCGCCGTACGGTCGAGGAATCCCGCGAGACCCTCGCGGAAGCCCTCGGCGCCCGCCCCAGCGAGGTCGTCTTCACCTCCGGCGGCACCGAGGCCGACAACCTCGCGGTGAAGGGCCTGTACTGGTCCCGCCGCGACGCCGACCCCCGCCGCACCCGCGTCCTGGCCAGCCCCGTCGAGCACCACGCCGTCCTCGACGCCGTGCACTGGCTGGGCGAACACGAGGGAGCGACCGTCGAGTACCTCCCCGTCGACTCCTACGGCCGGGTCCACCCCGACGCCCTGCGCGAGGCCCTCGCCCGCGACCCCGAGGACGTCGCTCTGGCCACCGTGATGTGGGCCAACAACGAGATCGGCACCATCATGCCGGTCCGTGAACTGGCCGACGTGGCGAAGGAGTTCGGCGTCCCGCTGCATGCCGACGCGGTGCAGGCCTTCGGCCAGGTCCCCGTCGACTTCGCCGCCTCCGGCCTCGCCGCGATGACGGTCTCCGGCCACAAGGTCGGCGGTCCGTACGGCATCGGCGCCCTGCTCCTCGGCCGCGAGTACACCCCCGTACCGGTCCTGCACGGCGGCGGCCAGGAGCGCCATGTCCGCTCCGGCACCCTCGACGTCCCCGCGATCGTCTCCTTCGCCGTCGCCGGCCGGCTCGCGGCCGAACAACGCGAGTGGTTCGCGGGCGAGATCGGCACCCTGCGCGACGCCCTGGTCGAGTCGGTGCGTACGGCCGTCCCCGACGCGATCCTCGGCGGCGACCCGGCACCGGGCGGGCGTCTGCCGGCCAACGCCCACTTCACCTTCCCCGGCTGCGAGGGCGACTCCCTGCTCCTGCTTCTCGACGCCCAGGGCATCGAGTGCTCGACGGGCTCCGCCTGCACCGCGGGCGTCGCCCAGCCCAGCCATGTCCTGCTGGCGATCGGCACCGAACCGGACCTGGCCCGCGGCACCCTCCGCTTCTCCCTCGGCCACACCTCCACGGAGACCGACGTGGAGGCCGTCGCGAAGGCGATCGGCCCGGCGGTCGAGCGTGCTCGAGCCGCCGGGCTGACCTGAGAAGTGCCGGTCTGACGGGCGTTAGGGGGTGTCCGGCGGATCAGCTCGGCGTCTCGGGGGGCCTGGCACGCGCTCCCCCACTGCCTTGATGGCGTGGGGGGACCCCCAGCCGCGTTG
>NZ_JBSFHA010000055.1:0-75976 GCF_053596855.1 Streptomyces sp. NPDC001617 | reverse complement strand
CTCGCCGGTGACGAGGGTGGCGGTCTTGTTCTTGCTGCCGGCCGGGAAGTCCAGGTCGAGGACCTTGAAGGTCAGGGTGCTCATGGATGACTCCTGTGCGAGTGGGTTGGGGATGGAGACGTTCAGGGCATGGGAAGGGCTGCGAGCCGCCGGCCGATCTCGTCGGCGGTGGCATGGCCATGGGCCACGGGGGTGACGGAGTCTCCGTCGACGGCGAGCAGGGTGGGGAAGCCGGTGACGCCCAGCTCAGCCGCACGGTGGAAGTCGTCCGCCGCCGTATACGGCGCCTCCGGTCCTTCGAAAGCGGCGACCACGGCGTCGGCGTCGAGTCCGGCCTCCTCGGCGACCTTCCGGTACGTGGCCGCCTCCGACAGGCTGCGTCCGCCGACGTAGAAGGCGTGCTGGAGGGCCGCGGCGAGCTCCGCCGCACGGTCGGGGGCGTCCTGGCGCAGGGCCGCGACGCCACGGGCGGCGGCCTCGGAGTCCATCACGAACGAGCCGTCGGCGATCAGCTTCTCGTACGCCTCGCCGAACTCGGCTCCGGTCAGCTCGGCGATCTTGGCGTTCGCGCCCTGGACGTAGCCGAACTGGCGGATCGGCACCCGGCGCGACCCGATGAACAGGCCGCCGGACACGACCTCGACCGGCAGCTCGGGATGGCGGGAGACGACCTCGCTCAGGGTTCCGGAGAACCCGTGCGACCAGCCGCAGTAGGCGTCGAAGACATAGACGAGCTTCATCGAGGACCTCGGCAGAGGAGTGGTGCCCGCGGGTTGCGAGCGGTTCATCTGACAGAACAGTGACTGACGTGTCAGATATTTCCTGATGCCTGTGAGCTGGGACACAAGGGCGCGGCTGACGTCATTGCATCGGCGTCGCCGCCGGTCCGCAGGTCAGGGCAGGCGGGGCAGCAGATCCCGGGCCGAGTGGCTGAGGATGCGGAGATCCTCCGCGAACCGCTTCCGGTCGGCCGCGGGCAGCGGGTCCACGAGGTACCGCTTGATGTTCTCCAGGTGGACCCGGGACGCGCGTACGACCGTCTCCTCGCCCTGCGCGGTCAGCCGCACCAGCTTCCCGCGCCGGTCGTCCGGATCCTCCGCGCGCTCCACCAGCCCGGCCGCCTCCATGCGGTCCACCAGCCGGGTGGCGCCGCCCGTGGTCAGGACCTGCTCCTGGGCGACGGCCCGCATGGAGAGCCCCGGCTCGCCCGCCCGGCCGAGGATCAGCAGCACCTCGAACATCAAGTGGCTGACGCCGCACTCCACTTCGAGCGCCCGGCCGAGGATGTACTCCAGCCGGTTGGCCGCCCCTTGCAGCCGGCCGAACGCCACGATGAGCTCATGGTCGGCGGCCTCCTTCGCCGTCGTGATCTCCGCCTGCTCGCCCACGGTCGCGCCGCCCCTCTGGTCGTCCCGGTAGCAGCGTACCGATCATGCCCCGGAGAACCGGTGAGACGGTGGACTTGAGCTGCTACGCCCCCGGGTGCAGCCCGAGCCGGGCGGGTGTCGGGTCGCCCTCCAGGTCGCCGTGGCCGGTGTTCTGGATCGGGTGGTCGGTGCTGCGGTGGGACAGCACCGGGTTGGCCGGGTGCGGTGTGGCCCGGCAGCGTGCGGGCTCGGGCGATGGGCAGGGCGTGGCCGCGTTCGGTGCCGCCCTCCGACAGCAGCAGGTACCACCACTCACCGACCCGGTACAGGTGCGGGCCCTCGGGGTACGGCAGTCCGGTGCCCGACCACAACCGCATCGGCTCGCCCAGCAGTTCGCCGGACTTCGGGTCGATGCGCACCGCGCGGATGCCGTCGGCGCCCGTGAATATCGAAGCGCTTCGATTGTCGGGTCAACAGCGGATGGCGGTCGAGGTCTCACCGGGCCGATCGGCCGAGGTGCTCACCGGGCGATCAAGGGGTGAGCCGGTGGGTCATGGCCCCGACGAGTGCGGCCGAAGCCGCCAGGATCGCCACGCTCGTGAGAGCGACGGGCAGGGAGAACCAGTCCGCCATGAAGCCGATGGCGGGCGGGCCCAGGAGCATGCCGCCGTAGCCGAGGGTGGACGCGATCGCTACTCCGTCGGGGCCGGCCAGGGTGCCCGCGCGTTCGACGGCGACCGGGAAGAGGTTGGCGAGTCCGAGGCCGGTGATCACGAAGCCGAGCAGCGCGGCCCACAGGGTGGGCGCGAGCGCGCCGAGCAGCATGCCGGCTGCGGCGGTCGCGCCGCCGTAGACCAAGGTGCGGGTTCTGCCCAGGCGTTCGAGCAGCTTCGTGCCGGACAGGCGGCCGATCGTCATGGCGAGGGCGAAGCAGGAGTAGCCGATCGCCGCGGCGCCGGGGGCCGCGCCGAGGTCCTGCTCCAGGTGCAGGGCGCTCCAGTCGGCCAGGGCGCCCTCGCCGTAGGCGGTGCACAGGGCGATCAGACCGAAGGTGACGACGAGGCCGCGGGTGCCGGTGTTCAACCGACGGGTCGGGGAGTCCTGTTGCTGGGGATCCTGGGGCGGTGTCGGGGGCTGGATGCGCAACAGGGTCCGGCCGACCACCGCGGTGACGAGCAGGCCGATGACGGTGAGGCCCAGCAGGTGTTGCGTCGGGGAGAGCGCCCCGGCGACCAGCGCGCCCAGCCCGGCGCCGGTCATGCCGCCGAGGCTGAACGCGGCGTGGAAGCTCGGCATGATGGGGCGCCGCAGGGTCCGTACCAGGTCGACCGCGGCGCTGTTGAAGGCGACGTTGATGCCGCCGTAGGCGCTGCCGAAGAGCAGCAGCACGGCACCCAGGGTGAGCGCCGAGTGGGTGAGCGGGGGCAGTGCGACGCTGAGGGAGAGCAGGGCGCCGCAGATCACGGTGACGGGGTGGCTGCCGTAGCGGCGGCAGAGTCGGCCGGTGAGCATCATCGTGACGACGGCGCCGGCGGAGACGCCGAGGAGGGCGAGGCCGAGGGCGCTGGCCGAGGCGCCGGTCTGGTGCTTGATGGCGGGGATGCGGACGACCCAGCCGGCGAAGATGAAGCCGTCGAGGGCGAAGAAGAGGGTCAGGGCGATTCGGAGCCGGGTGAGGTCGGTGGTGGTGTTGCCCGGCACGTCATTGTGCGTTCGGGATTTGTTTATTTGCGGCACAAAATCAGGCTAGGCGTGCGGGAGGGGCAGGGCAAGGCTGTTCACAGAAGCCTCAGTCGCCGGCGATGTTCCTGCCCGGCATCTGTTCCGCGAGTGCTGTCCGCCAGTCCGGCGCGTCGAAGGCGTCCGCGAAGTACTGGGTCTCGTGCACCATGTGCCCGTGGGCGAATTCCATGATGCTGACCGAGTGGGTGGGCACCCCGTCGAACGTGATGACGCACTCGCTCACCCACAGCCCCCCACCGCCGCCGGAGATCAACCCTGGTCGACAACGCCGGCCCTTCATCGCCAAGCCGTTCACCGACTACTCGTAGGAGGACCACGAGGCGGTCGTCGGCGTCGATCTGACCGGGTTCTTCCGCCTCACCCAGCTCGCCGTCGAGCAGATGCTGCGCCAGGGCGGCGGCCATATCGTCCAGATCACCACCAGCCTGGTCGACCACGCCGACTCCGGTTCCCCCTCCGTGCTCACCTCCCTGACCAAGGGCGGCCTCCAGTCCGCCGCCAAGTCCCTCGCCATCGAGTACGCGGCCCACGGCATCCGGAGCAACGCGGTGGCCCTGGGCATCGTCAACATCACCATGCCCCCGGTCCCGGACGACGGAACTCTCGCCCGGCGCCACCCGCTCGACCGGATGGGCGAGATCGGCGACGTCGGCGACGCGGTCGTCCACCTCGAGAACGCCTCCTTCGTCACCGGCGAGACGCTTCACGTCGACGGCGGCCAGAACGCCGGCCACTGACTGCCACGTCCGACCGGCGGCAGGGAAACGCTCATCAAGGACGGCGCGCTCCCGGATGTCGTGTTTGCGCCGGCCGTGGCCGGACCTCCGGACGGCCTCGCGCCACGACGCACTGGCGGTACTCGCACCAACTGGCCCTGTGTTTCCCTCCAGTTGGTGCGGGCACGTCAGCGGGAGCGCGGTGCCCGGCCGGACCGCCGCCCGGCCGGACCGCCACAGCGGCGAGGACGTTCAGTCGCGGGAAGGCGGCGTGTAGAAGTCGCCGACGGACGTCCAGACGCCGTTCTTCACGACCACGCGCTGCACACTGCGCGTGCCGATATGGGTGCTCCCGCTGAAGTTCATGACCGGTGACACCCCCGGGTCCACCTTGGACGCCTTCTGGTACGCCGCGGTGATGGACTGGGACGTCACGGACCCCTTGATGGTCTTCGTGATCTGGGCGAACACCTTCGCGTTGCTCCAACCCCACAGGGCGAGGAATCCGGCGGTCTGACCGGGCTCGTACTTGGCCATCGCGGTCCGGAACTCCTTCACCGCGGGGTCGTCGTCGGAGGGCGCCTTCACCAGTTGTACGGCCTTGAGGCCCTCGGCGGCGTCCTTGGCCAGGGCGACCGTCGACTCGGCGGCGACGGGCGCGTAGGCGTAGGTGGGCAGCGACAGCCCCTGGAGTTTGGCCTCCTTGAGGAAGGCGGCCGCCTCGGGGGAGGTGAGGATCAGGACCACCGCCTGGGTCTTCGCGGCCTTCACCTTGCTGATCACGGGTGTGTAGTCGGTGGTCTGGTACTTGACCGGCAGCCGGTCGACCTCGACCGAGGGGTCCACCTTCTTCGCGACCGGCTCCACCTGCTTGGCCACGTTCACGAACGCGGCCGGGTCACTGTGCACGACGAGGATCTTCTTCGCGCCGTCCTGCACCGCCCAGGCGGCGACCGCCGCGGCCTGGTCCTCGTACAGGGTCTGGGTGCCGAACAGGCCGGGGCGCGGCGGCTTGTACCAGGACTCGGTGCCGCCCACCTCGTTCAGGACCGGCACCTTCGACTGGTTGAGGACGAACGGGAAGGCCGCCTCCGCCTGCGAGGTGCCGTTCGCGTTGACGATGGCCACGACCTTGTCCTGGCCCACCAGTTCACGGGCGATCTGCACGGTCTGCTGCGGGTCGGCCGCGTTGTCCTTGACCGTCCACTTGATCTTGCGGCCGTTGATGCCGCCCTGGGCGTTGAGCATCTTGAAGTACGCGTCGGCGCCCACCTTCTCGGCCACGCCGTAGGTGGCGGTGGCGCCGGTGAGCGGCAGCCACGCACCGATGTGGATCTCGGAGGAGCTGCCACTGGCTGCCGCGGAGTCCTGACCGGCGCACGCGTTGGCGGTGAGCGCCACCGCGGCCATGACGGCCGTCGTTCCCGCGACGCGGCGGAATTTTCTGATCGTACGGAACACGGTCCACCTCGTTCGTAACGGGATTGTCAATTCACTGGAGAGGTCCGGGCGTCGGCCGCCACGGCCGTGGCGGCCGCGTCCTGGCCGCCGCTGAAGTACGCCGATTCCGCCAGCGCCGCGAACTCCGGGTCGCCCGGCCGCCCTTGGGCCGCGACCGCGCCCTCGTGCAGCACGGCCACCTCGTGGCACACGGACATGGCCCGGCTGAGCAGCTGTTCGAGCAGTACGACGGTCAGGCCGTCGTGGGCCAGCCCGGTCAGCCGGTCGTACACCTCGTCGACCAGGGCGGGGGCCAGCCCGAGCGCCGGTTCGTCGACGATCAGGACGTCCGGCGCGACGATCAGGGCCCGGGCGATGGCGAGCATCTGCTGCTCGCCGCCGGACAGCCCGCCGGCGGAGGCGGACATCCGGTCGCGCAGCCGGGCCGGCAGCCACTGGACGGTCTCCTCCAGCCGTTCGCGCAGCGGTGCACCGGTGATGCCCGCCGCGTACGCCGCGACTTCGAGGTTCTCGCGCAGGGACAGCGTCTTGAACAGGGCCCGTCCCTCGGGCGCCAGGCTGGTGCGGACGGACCCGCCCAACTCCCTTTCCCCACGGGCGGGTTCCAGCGAGCCGTGCAGGATGCCGGCCAGTGTGCTCTTGCCCGCTCCGTTGGCGCCGGCGATGCCCAGCACGACGCCCTGGCGGACGTCCAGGTCGATGTCGCGCAGGGCGACCACACCGCCGTAGGCGTGGCCGATCCCGCGCAGTCGGAGCATGCTCCGCTCGCCCACCCGCTCGGGCGGCCGGGTCCTGCCGTCCACCGTTCCCAGATACGACGACCGCACCTTCGGGTCCTGCAGAACGGTGTCCGGGGTGCCCTCGCCGATCGTGCGGCCGAAGTCGAAGGCGAGCACCCGGTGGGCGACGGAGAAGAGGTCGTCGAGGACGTGGTCGATGACCACCACGGCGGTGCCGTCGGCGTGCAGCCGCCTGATGTGCCGTGCCAGCAGTGCCCGTTCACCCGCGTCGAGGCCGCCGAACGGCTCGTCCAGGATCAGCAGCTTCGGTTCCTCGGCCATCGCACGCGCCAGGTCGAGTCGCTTCTGCAGGCCGAACGGCAGCTCCCCGGGGCGGCGGTCGGCCACCTCCGCGAGACCGACGGAGTGCAGCAGCCGGGCGACCTCAGCCCGATCGCGGGCGGTGATACGGCGCCGGGTGCACAACACGTTCTCGGCGACGGTGAGTTCGGAGAAGGCCTCCGCGTGCTGGAAGGTACGCCCGATGCCCAGCCGCCGCCGCGCGGTCGCCCTGGCCCGGAAGAGAGGCTGTCCCGCGAAGTCGGCGGTCCCGCTCACGCGGCCATGGCCCGTCAGACCCGACAGGGCATTCAACAGGGTGGTCTTTCCCGCCCCATTGGGCCCGATGACCGCCAGGATCTCGTTCTGCCGCACGGACAGCGAGGCGTCCTCCAGAGCCTTGAGTCCGCCGTACGCGACCGACACGTGCTCCAGGTGCAGCAGGACGGGGCCGTCGCCCGAGGGCCCGAGCGGCGCGAGGTGCGTCAACTCATCGGCGGGCAGTGGTACTTCGGTTTCGGCGTTCGGCCGTCGCTGCCCCCGTCGTAGGAGGCTTCGCGCCGGCTTGGCGAGGAAAGGTACGACGCCGCCCGGCAGGAACAGGAGCACCGCGATCAACACGAGGCCCTGCACGACCGGTTGGGGCATCCCGACGGCCGACGACAGGGAAGGGTTCCAGGTCAGGTAGATGCCCCCGGCCACGGCGCCGACGATGGTGCCGACCCCGCCCAGCACGCACGCCGCGATCAGCGAGATACCGAAGGTCAGCGAGAACGGATCCGGGCTGACGAACCCGGTGAGCAGACCGAGCAGCACCCCCGCGAAGCAGGTGCACGCCGCGCTCACCGCGAACGACAGCGACGACTGCGCCTCCGGCGCGATGCCGATCGTACGGGCGGCCAATGGGTGCGACTTGGCGGCCACCAGCCGCATCCGCAGCCCGGAGGCGGCGGCCGGCACGGCCAGCGCGAGCACGACGGCCGCGGCTCCGACCGCGAGGTACTGCGTCTCGGTGCCGCCGCCCGCGAGGGTGCCGAAGCCGAGGGCGCTGCGCAGCTGGACCACCGGTACGCCCTGGTCGCCGCCGGTCACGCTGCTCCAGCGGTTGATCAGTTCCAGGGTGACGGTCGTGAAGGCGAGGGTGAGCAGCGCGATGTACAGCACCGAGAACCTCGCACCCGCGTACCCCAGGAAGGCGCCCAGGAGGGCACCGGTGGCGACGGCTGCGAGGACCACCGCCTCCAGCGGCCAGTCGTGGCCGCTGCCGTACGCCGCGAAGTACGCGCCGATGGCGAAGAACGCGGGGTGCCCCACCGACCAGATGCCGGACCAGCCGGCCAGCAGGCCGACCGACAGCACGACGATCGTGTACACGGCCGCGAGCCCCACCGAGTACATCTGGTAGGCGGGGATCGCGCCCGAGGCCATGAACGCCATGAGCACCGCACCGGCGGCCGGGCCCAGGGCGGCCCGCGCCAGGAGGGAACGGTTGAAGACCATGGATGCGACCCCTCAGACCCGTTGGAAGGTGCGGGTGCCGAACATGCCCTGGGGGCGGATCAGCAGCACCAGCACGGTGAACGAGAAAACGAACGTGTCCCGGAAGCTGGCGGACACGTAGTTCGCCGCCATGTTGTCCAGCACGCCGATGGTCAGCCCGCCCAGGACGGCGCCGTACATGCTGGTCAGGCCGCCCAGGAAGATTCCGGCGAAGGCCCGGAAGAGGGGCGCGACCAGCGCGGTGGGCACCAGCCCCGACCTCGGGGCGTACAGACAGGCGGCGAGTGCGGCGAGACCCAGTCCGAGCGCCCAGGAGATCCTGGCGAGCCGTTGCGAACTCAGCCCGACCACACGGGCGGTGTCCGCCGACTCGGCGGCGGCGCGCATGGCCGAGCCGAGCGTGGTGCGGGCGAACAGATAGCCCACCAGCGCCATCGCCACGGCGGCCACCGCGATCGTCACCAGGCTCTGGACCGGCAGGGCGGCGCCCGACCAGCGCACCGTCCCGTCGACCAGGCTGGGAAAGTCCTTGGGCTGGTTGCCCCAGATCGATCCGGCCGTGCTCTCCGCGACCAGGGACACGCCCATCGTCACGACGAGCGCGGAGAACAACTGACCCTGTCCCAGCGGCCGGATCACCGTCTCGCGCACCAGCAGGCCCGCCGCCACCGTGATCGCGACGGCGGCGAGGACACCGAGCACCGTGGCCACACCGCGGTCGTGGAGCGAGAGCGCCACGTACAGACCCAGGGTCGCGAGCGAGGCCATCGCGAAGTTCACGACGTCGGTGGCCCGGTAGATGATGACCAGCCCGAGACCCAGGAGGCCGTACACGGCTCCACTGGCCACACCGCTGACCAGGACAAGCAGGAACTGACTCACAGTCCCTCCCTCGGGGAAGAGCGTGTTCGCGCCACACATGCAGGAAGCATGATCACCTCACGAACCGCTGAGCTAAAGTGAACTCAATTCAGTAAGCTAGGCACTCCGGCGCCGCGTGGGCAAGCCTCGTGCACGGGATTTGTGGAGAGCGGGAGCCGACCGGGGTTCAGCGACCGACGGCCGACGGTGTCTCGGTCAGCGCGGTCCGTGCCGCCGCCAGGCCGAAGACCAGGGCGGGGGCAAGGCCGCCCGCGTAGGCACGCCGGTACAGTCCGCCCGCGTCCGCGCCGGCCGCGAGCAGGCCCGGCACCGGTGCCCGTCCGTCCGCCGAGTCCGCGGACAGCACGTGCGCCCCGGCGTCGATCAGCAGGCCGCCGAAGGTGAACGTGATCGCCGGGGCCGCCTCGACGACGTAGAACGGCGGTTCGTCGAGCGGGCGTCGGTCGAGGAGGCGGCCGGGCGTGGTGCCGCCGTTCGCGCCCACGGTGGCGTTGAACTCCATGATCCGGTCGCGGATCGTGGCGCCGGGATAGCCCCACTCGTCGGGCATCGACGCGAAGTCCTCCAGACTGTCCGCCACCGCGCTGCGGGCCCCGGCGCGATGGCACAACTGGAACTTGTCCACGCCGGGGATGCCCTCCACGTACGAGGCGCTGATCCACTCGCGGTGCACCCGCGCGTCGGCGACCAACAGGCCGCGGGCCTCCGGTCGTTCGAGCAGCGCCATCGTCGTCAGATGGTCCCCGACCGTCTCGTCGACGAGGCGCTCGCCGCTCGTGTCGAAGAGCAGGGCGTGCTCGCTGTAGTAGAGCGCCAGCTCGACGAAGCGCGCGGGGTCGGCCAGTGAGACGCCCGCCGGCATGAGATGCCCGTAGAACCCCGCGTCCTTCCTGCCGAACGCGGCGCCCGCGGCACGCCCGAGCGTGAGCCCGTCGCCGCGGCTGTGCGGGTTGGCCCGCAGCCCGATGTCCGCGGCCTGGGGATGGACATGCTCGGTGCGCAGACCCCGATCGCCCTGGAAACCGCCGGTCGCGAGCAGGGTCCAGGTGGCCTCGATCCGGCGCACGGAACCGTCCGGCAGGACGCAGTCCGCCCCTCTGACCACGCCGTTCTCCGTCACCAGGGAGCGGGTCCGGGTGGCGGTCAGCACAGGCCGGCCCCGATCGCGGATCAGTCGCTCGCACGCGTCCAGGTAGTGGTTGGTGTCGACCCGGTGCCCACGGCCGAAGCCCAGCACGGGCACCGGCGGTCGGCACTCCACGCCGAGGGACTCGATCCAGGCCACGCCGTCGGCGAACCCGTCCACCAGGGCGGTGGCCAGCTCCGGGTCGCCGTCCGGATTGACCCGTCGCATCTCTTCGACCGACGGAGTCGTCCATACGAAACCGGCGAACCGGGCGGACCCGCCGGTGCGTTCCGCCTTCTCCACCAGGACCACCGAGCCGCCCTCGGCGGCCACCCGGGCGGCGGCCGAGAGGCCGGCCATACCGCCGCCTATCACCAGCAGATCCACTGTCTCCGCATCCATAGCGGGTCCCACCGCCTTCGCGTAGCCGAGTGGGACAAGACGCTAATTGAACTCACTTCTGGAGTCGAGAGGGTGGCGGGTGCAGGGTGTGAGGCACGGGTTTCGGCCGGATCGGTCGGATGGGTCGGGGCGGGATCAGTCGGGGATCAGAACCGCGCGTCCCCGCACCTCGCCGGAGCGCAGCCTCGTGATCGCCTCTGCCGCGCTCGACAGCGCGAACCGCTCCACGTCCACCCGCAAGGAGCCCTTTGCCGCCAGGGTGATGACGGCCTCCAACTCGGGCAAGGTCCCCCAGAACGGCAACGAGATCCGCGTTCCCGGGGGGAAGGTGCCGGGCTTGCGGACCAGGAGCTGTCCTCCGCCGCTGCCGACCACGGCCAGTTCCCCACCCGCCCGCAGCACGTCCACCGCCAACTCCAGACTGGAAGGGCTGCCGACGAAGTCGAGCACGGCCACCGCTCCCACTCCGCCCGTACGGCCCCGCAGGACGGCCGCGGTATCGGGGCGCAGGAGGGTTCCGAAGTGCGCGCCGCACCTGTCGGCCAGGGCGAGTGCCTCCTCCCGTACGTCCACGGCCAGCACCTGTGCGGTCGTCGTGGCGCGCAGGATCTGGACGGCCAGGTGTCCGAGGCCGCCCACGCCCAGGACGATCACGCTCGCGTCGGCTTCGTCGAGGGTGCGCCGGACCGTGGCCACCGCGTGATAGGCGGTGAGTCCGGCGTCCGGCAGGGGCGCGGCCTCTTCGGCAGGCAGATCGCCCGCCGGGACCAGCAGCCGTCCGGACGGCACGCGCAGCAGATCCGCCATCCCGCCGTCGCGCCCGAGCCCCGCCCCGGTGCCGACGCGGTCGGCGTCCAGTGCCGCGCGCCGGTCGCAGTAGTTCTCCGCGCCGGCCGCGCAGCGTGTGCACCTTCCGCAGCCCCAGGGGCCGTAGACGACCACGCGCTCACCGACCGCGGGGCCCGTGGCCAGCGGGCCGCGCTGTACGACTCGGCCCGCCACCTCGTGCCCGAGGGTGAACGGAATGCGGTACGGGAGGTCGCCCGGGCGGGCGTCGATGACGTGGAGGTCGGAGCGGCAGAGGCCCGCCGCCTCCACCTGGATCAGGACCTCTTCGGCCATGGGGGTGGGGTGTGCCACCTCGGTGAGGATCGGTGGGCCGCCCCAGCGGGTCAGCCGCAACGCTCTCGTCCTGCCTGTTGACATACCGGGGACAGTAACAAAAATGAAGTCAGTTCAGTAGATGCCTGTGGGGTGGTGAGCTTGCATGGACGGTGAGCACACGGGGCGCTTCGCCGGGCGGGTCGCGCTCGTCACCGGTGCGGGATCAGGGATCGGCGCGGCCGTGGCTCGGCGGCTCGCCGGGCAGGGGGCCGAGGTGTTCGCCATCGATGTGGACGGCCCCGCAGTGGAGGCCGTGGCGAAGGAGGTGGCGGGAGCGCACTCCCTGACCGTCGACGTGGCCGAGGCCGTGCAGGTCGATCGGGCCTTCGACGAGGTCGTACGGCAGCACGGGCGGCTGGACGTCGTGGTGCACGCGGCCGGGGTCGACGATCCCACGGCCAAGGAGTGGATCGCCGAGGCGCTGGTCGCGGAGCGACCGCCGGTGGTCACGGGGCGGCTCGGCGGCGATGCCTGGCGGCGGGTCATGCGGGTCAACCTGGACGGCACCTTTCATGTGCTGCGGGCTGCGTTGCGGGTGATGGCGCCTCAACGGTCCGGGGCCGTCGTCACTGTCGGCTCCTCTTCGGCCTTCGACGCCCAGGCCGGTTATCCGCACTACGCCGCTTCGAAGGCGGGGGCGCATGCGCTGAGTCAGTCGGTGGCCAAGGAGGCGATCGCGTTCGGGGTCCGGGTCAACACGGTGGCGCCGGGGCCCACCGAGACCGGCATGGCGGCGCGGACACCTGCGGCGCTTCGGCGGGGGTTCGCTGATCCGCGGGTTCGTCCCTATGCGACCCCGGAGGAGATCGCCGATGTCGCTCTGTTTCTGGCGAGCGAGGAGGCGGCGAATCTCGTGGGGGCCGTGGTGCTGGCGAATGGTGGGCGGTTCACGGTGTGAGGGTCCGACCCGGAGTGGTCGGCAGCGGGTTGTTCGTGGCTGGTCGCGCCCACGCGGCGGAGCCGCACGATGTCACAGCCCCGCGCCCCTTGGGTGGGTTCGGGCGAGGGAGGTTTGGATGTTGCGGCTTGATGGCGATCCCGCGCTGTTGCTGGAGTCCGACGAGCGGCGCCAACTGCGAGCTGTTCTACGGGACTTGCTCGCCGAGACCTGTGGGCCCGAGGAAGTCCGCAAGCAGTCCGAGAGCGCACGCGGATACGACCGGGTGCTCTGGAACCGGCTCGCCGGCGAGATCGGAGTGCACGGGCTCGCCCTGCCCGAGGAGTACGGCGGAGGCGGCTACACCTTCGCCGAACTCGCCGTTGCCCTGGAGGAGATGGGGCGGGCGCTGTGTCCCGCGCCGCTGCTGTCGTCCGTCGTGCTGGCCGGACAGGCCCTGCTGGGCAGCGGCGAACGGCAGGCCTGCGAGCGCTGGTTGCCCGGTATCGCCTCCGGCGCGCTCACCGCCACCGTCGCCGGATTCCTGCACCCGGCGGATGTGACGGCGGAGCGTGGTCCCGGCGGCTGGGTGCTGCGCGGTGAGGCCGACTTCGTGCTCGACGGAGAGGGGGCCGATCTCGTGCTGGTCGCGGCCCGTGCGCCGGACGGGGAGCGGGTGTTCGCCTGTGAGATGGACGCCGGGACCTGCGAACGTACGGCCCGTCCTGTCCTCGATCCCACCCGCCGCCAGGCAGTCCTCCGCTTCGGCGGAGCACCGGCCCGGCCGGTCGGCGAGCCGGGGCAGGTCCCGGAGATCGTCGCCGCCGTACTCGACGCAGGACGGGTGGCGACGGCCGCAGAGCATGTCGGCGGGAGTGGGCACGCGCTGGACGCCGTACTGGAATATGTTCTGCACCGAACACAGTTCGGGCGTGCCATCGGATCGTTCCAGGCGATCAAGCACCGGCTGGCCGATCTGCTGGTCGAGGTCGAGGGGGCCCGCTCGGCGTCGGCGTACGCGAGCGGCTGCCTCGCCACCAAGGCCCCGGAGCTTCCGATCGCCGCGAGCGCCGCGGCGGTCGCGGCCACTGGTGCGTTGCGCCTCGCCACCACGGAATACGTCCAGCTCCACGGCGGAATCGGCTTCACCTGGGAGCATCCCGCCCATCTCTATCTGCGCCGGGCGCGAGGCGACGAGGCGCTGTTCGGCACGGGCGACGACCACCGCCTGCGCCTGGCCGGCTTGCTCGGTCTCACCGGCCGTACCGGCTGATCGGGCGCCGATCACGCAGAGCGGCGCCGTTCCCTTTCCATTGACAGGGGCATCCACACGCCCGCAGAATCGAACTCAATTCAGTTCAGTTTGGAGGAGCTCATGGCAGTCGAAGACGAGATCCAGTTCGAGCGCGACGGTCAGGTGGCGCGGGTCTGGCTGAACCGCCCGCACAAGAAGAACTGCGTGACCGTGCCGATCCTCAACCGGCTGGACGAGATCATCACCGAGGTCGACGCGGACCCCGAGCTGCGCGTGCTGGTCCTGCGCGGGCGCGGCAACACCTTCTGCTCCGGGTTCGACCTGGACAGCCTCAAGGCCGACTTCGTCGGCAGGTCCAACGCCATCGACGTCGCCGTGCTGTCGGCGAAGGTCTGTGACCGGCTGTACTCGATGAAGACGCCGTCGATCGCCGTCCTCGAAGGTCATGTCACCGCGGGTGGCTTCGAGTTGATGATCTCCTGCGACTTCGCGATCGCCGCGGACGACGCCCTGATCGGCGACTTCCACATCCGGCGCGCCCTGTTCGGCGGGGCGGGGCCGATCTACCGGGTGCCGCGCATGATCGGTGTCCGCAAGACCAAGGAACTGATGCTCACCGGCAAGCTGCTCACCGGGGTCGAGGCCGCCGAGTTCGGTCTCATCAACTCCTCGGCGCCCGCGGACAAACTCGACGCCACGGTCGAGGAGTTCGCCGACCAGCTCATCGACAAGAGCCCGTTCACCATGTGGATCACCAAGATGACCATCGACCGCAGCCTCGACGCCGACATCCAGTCGCTGATGGTCATGGAGCACCTCGCGGTCGGTGTGATGCTCAACTCCGAGGACGCGGCGGAGGGCGTGGCGGCGTTCCTGGAGAAGCGGGAGCCGCAGTGGAAGGGCCGCTGAGCGCGGTGCGGGAGACCGGGGGTCGGCTGCGTGGCTCCCGGTGTGCCGACTGCGCGGTGGCCACCTACCCCGCCGACTCGGTGTGCCCGCGCTGTGGGGGACCGGCCGAGGCGATCGCGCTCTCCGGCACGGGCACGCTGTGGACCTGGACCGTGCAGCGGTACGCGCCCAAGTCGCCGCCGTACGTTCCGCCCGCCGCCGGATTCACGCCGTTCACCGTCGGATACGTCGAACTACCGGAAGGCGTACGGGTGTTGGCCGTCCTCGACATCCGGCCCGAGGAGGCGGAGACCGGCATGACGCTCACGATCACGGCGGGGGACGGTGTGCCGAGGGCCGTGGGAGCCGCCGTATGAGCGGACAGGACGTGCTCGTCTGCGGCGCCGGGATCACCTCCTTCGCCCGTACCGAGGTGAGCGGCCGGCAGCTGGCCGTGCAGGCCGTCCGGGCCGCCCTCGCCGACGCCGGACTGCCGTGGTCGCGGGTGCGGGCCGCGTACGGCGGCAGCGACGCCGCCGGAAACGCCGACACCCTGGTCGCCGAACTCGGCCTGACGGGCGTGCCGTTCACCAACGTGCGCAACGGCTGCGCGACCGGCGGCAGCGCGCTGGTGTCGGCCGTGGGCGCGATCCGTTCGGGGGCGGCGGACGTCGCCCTCGCCGTCGGCTTCGACAAGCACCCGCGCGGCGCCTTCGACCCGCGGCCCGCCGACTGGGGGCTCGACGAGGCCTACGGCCGCGACGGGCTGATGGTGACCACGCAGTTCTTCGCCATGAAGATCCAGCGGTACATGCACGACCACGGCATCAGCGCCCGCACCCTCGCGCTGGTCGCCGAGAAGGCGTACGCCAACGGAGTGCTCACCCCGCACGCCTGGCGCCGCAAGCCGCTCGACGCGGACGAGATCCTGGCGTCCGGAATGGTCAACGACCCCCTGACCAGGTACATGTTCTGCTCACCCGGCCAGGGCGCGGTCGCTCTGATCCTGTGCAGTGGGGCGGTGGCCCGAGAACTCGGCGGAACACCGGTCACGCTGCGGGCGGCGGTCGTACGGACCCGCCGGTTCGGCTCCTTCGAGGTGTTCAGCCCGTGGGCACCGCCCGGGACACCGACCAGCGTGAGCGCGGACGCTGCCGAACTCGCCTTCGAGGAAGCCGGGTTGGGGCCGCGCGACATCGACGTGTGCCAGCTGCAGGACACCGAGAGCGGCGCCGAGGTCATGCACCTGGCCGAATGCGGATTCTGCGAGCACGGCGAGCAGGAGTCGCTCATCCCGTTCGGGGCGACCGGGATCGGCGGCTCGCTGCCGGTCAACACCGACGGCGGGTGCATCGCCAACGGCGAGCCCATCGGCGCCTCCGGACTGCGTCAAGTCCACGAGATCGTGCAGCAGTTGCGCGGCCGCGCCGGCGAACGGCAGGTGCCGGGGGAGCCGTCGACCGGCTTCACCCATGTCTACGGCGCACCGGGCGTCAGCGCCTGCACCGTGCTGACCCGCTGAAAGGAGGATCATGGACGGCATACCCGGCCCGGACGAGTTCCGTGCCGAGGCCCGCAACTGGCTGACCGGCGTGGCGAAAGGCCGCGCCGCACACCAGGAATGGGGCCGCGGCGACGACTCGGTGGCCGTCTTCGAGAACTGGACCGAGGCCGAGGAGCGGGCGCACACGGACCGCATACGGGCCTGGGAGCGCACCCGGTACGACCAGGGCTGGGGCGCGTTCGGCTGGCCGCCCGAGTACGGAGGGCATCAACTGCCGTCGTACTACGAGCAGTTGTACCGCGCCGAGGAAGCCGCCTTCGACGTGCCGCGACGCACGGAGATCTTCCCGGTCACCCAGCAGCTCGTCGCCCCCGCCGTCCGCGTCTGGGGCACGGAGGAGCAGAAGCGCCGCTGGCTGCGCCCCATGCTCCGCACCGACGAACTCGCCTGCCAGCTCTTCTCGGAGACGGAGGCGGGCTCGGATCTCGCCGCCGTCCGTACCCGGGCCGTCCGGGAAGGCGACGGCTGGGTCCTGCGCGGCCACAAGATCTGGACGTCCGGTGCCCGGGTCGCCACCTGGGGTGTGGCCGTCTGCCGGACCGATCCCGATGTACCCAGACACGCGGGCATCACGGTCTTCCTGGTCCGGATGGACGCGCCGGGCGTGACCGTACGGCCGAGCCGGCAGATGACCGGCGGCGCCAGCTTCAACGAGGTCTATCTGGACGACGTGTTCGTCCCGGACACCGACCGGCTCGGCCCTGCCGGCGAGGGCTGGCGGGTCACCCTCACCGTGCTCGCCGCCGAACGCCTCGACTCCGGCGGCCTCGGCCTGGACAACGCCGACCGCGCCCTCGACCTCGCCCGGCACCTGCCCCGTCCGCTCACCGGCGGAGAACAGCAGCAGGCGGCCGACCTGTTCGTGCGCGCCCTGGTCCAGCGGCTCATCGCGCTGCGCGTGACGTCGGCCCTGGCGGCCGGCCGCGAACCGGGCGCCGAGGCCTCGGTCGGCAAGCTCCACGCCACCGCGACCATGCGCGCCACCACCGACCTCGTCCAGCAGCTCCTCGGCCCGCGCCTGGCCGCCGACACGGGGGAGTGGGGCACCTTCGCCTGGACCGAGCACCTGCTCGGCGCCCCCGGCTACCGCATCGCCGGCGGCAGCGACGAGATCCAGCGCAACATCCTGGCCGAGCGCGTGCTCCGGCTGCCCAAGGAGCCGAAGGGAGCGGGGAGTTGAGTACGACAACCGAGGTGACCGAACTCGGGCGACGGGTCCGCGATCGGCTCGCCCAGCGTCACCCGGGCGAGCGTGTCAGCGACCTGCGCACCCTGCCCGGCGGCCACTCGGGCCTCACCTACGCGCTCACGGCGGGACCGGTCTCGTACGTCGTGAAAGCGGTGCCCCCGGGACAGCGGGCAGTCGGCCGCAACGACGTGTTGCGTCAGGCCCGCGTCCTGCGCACGCTCGCCGGATCACCGGTGCCCGTGCCGGCTGTCGTCGCCGTCGACGAGAGCGAACCGGCCTGGTTCGCCATGGAGTTCGCGGACGGCGAGGCGATCGAACCGGTCCTCGACGAGCACCGGCTCGATGCAGGGTTGTGCCGGGTCCGCATGCTGGCTCTGGCCGACGTACTGCGGGATCTGCACCGCACGACGGGCGCGGACGGCGCCGAACCGTTGGGCCCGGCAGGGGAGTTGGACCGATGGAGCCGCACCATGCGGGCGGTGCCGCCGGAACTTCGCCCCGGGGCCGAGGACGTGCTCGACGCGCTGGCCTCGCGCATCCCCCACGGCATTCCCCCCACCCTCATCCACGGCGACTTCCGCCTCGGCAACGTCCTGTGTCAGGGCGAACGGCCGACCGCCGTCGTCGACTGGGAGATCTGGGCGTACGGCGATCCGCGCATCGACCTGGGCTGGTTCCTCCTCTTCGCCGACCACCGCAACTTCCCCCGGCTGGGCCGCGCCGTCCCCGGCCTGCCCACCGAGGAAGAGCTGCTCACCGCCTACCTCGACGGACGTCCCGAGCCCCCCGCCTTCGACTGGTTCCGTGCCCTGGCCCGCACCAAGATGGCCGCGATCATGGGCCACAACCTGCGTCGGCACCGCGAGGGCAAGCACCACGACCCCGACCAGGAGCGGCTGCCGCCGACCATCGCGGCGATGATCCGCACGGCCGGCGACATCCTCGCCCGACGGACTCAGCGGACCCGACGGTCCTGAAGGAGCCACACCATGGATTTCGGACTCTCGCCGAGGGCCGATGAACTCCGCTCGCGCATGGCCGCGTTCATGGCGGAGTACGTCCTGCCCGCCGAACCCGTCTACGACCGGCAGCTCACCGAAGCCGAGGATGCCCATGAACTGCCGCCGGTGATGCGCGAGTTGAAGGAGAAGGCGCGTGCCGAAGGCCTCTGGAACCTCTTCCTCGCGCACGGCGACTGGGGCGCCGGCCTGACCAACCTCGAATACGCGCCCCTCGCCGAGCTGGCCGGACGGTCGGTGATCGGACCGGAGGTTTTCAATTGCTCCGCCCCCGACACCGGCAACATGGAGCTGCTCGCCCTCTTCGGCACACCCGAGCAGCAGGACCGCTGGCTACGGCCGCTGCTGGCCGCCGAGATCAGGTCCTGTTTCGCCATGACCGAGCCCGAGGTGGCCAGTTCCGACGCCCGCAACATCCGCACCCGGATCACCCGCGACGGCGACGCGTACGTCGTCAACGGCCACAAGTGGTACACCTCCGGGATCCTCGACCCCGACTGCCGTCTGATCATCCTGATGGGGGTCACCGACCCGGACGCGCCGACCTACCGACAGCAGAGCATGCTGCTGATCCCGCGCGACACTCCCGGCATCACCGTGCTGCGCGATCTGCCGATGTTCGGCTACACCGACCGCTGCGGCCACGGCGACGTGCTCTTCGAGGACGTACGGGTACCAGTGTCGGGGCTGTTGGGCGGCGAGGGGGATGGATTCGCCCTGGCGCAAGGACGGTTGGGGCCCGGCCGTATGCACTACGCCATGCGCGCGGTCGGATTCGCCGAACGGGCACTGGAGTTGATGTGTCGCCGCACCCTGACCCGCACCGCCTTCGGAGGCACGCTCTCCGAACGGGGCGTCGTACGCGAGTGGATCGCCCGCAGCCGGATCGAGATCGAGCAACTGCGGCTGCTGGTCCTCAAGTCGGCCTGGCTGATGGACACCTCGGGCAACGCGGCCGCCCGTACCGAAGTCGCCGCGATCAAGGTGGCGGCGCTGGAGGTCGCGCACCGGGTGGTCGACCGGGCCGTCCAGGCGCACGGCGCTGCGGGCGTCAGTGACGACACCGTACTGGCACGGCTGTACGCGATCACCCGGGCGCTGCGGATCGCGGACGGGCCGGACGAGGTGCATCTGCGGACGGTGGCGCGGCGTGAACTCGCCAAGTATCCGGAGGAGTCGGCGTGAACGGACAGGAACTGGGCGGCCGGGTCGCGGTCGTCACCGGCGGCTCCCGGGGCATCGGTCTCGGTATCGCCAAGGCGTACCGCGAGGCCGGCGCCCATGTGGTCATCGCCTCCCGGAAGCCGGACGGACTGGCCGCGGCGCGCGAGGAACTGCTGCGGGTCAAGGGCGACGGCGAGGTCCACGAGGTGGTCGCCAACGTCGGGGAGCCCGAGGACGCCGAGCGCTGCGCCGAGCAGACCATGTCCCGCCTCGGCAGCCTGGACATCCTGGTCAACAACGCGGCCACCAACCCCTACATGGGCGATCTCCTCGACCTCGACCTGCCGCGCGCGGAGAAGACCGTACGGGTCAACCAGTACGGCATGGTCGCCTGGACCCGGTGCGCCTGGCGGGCGTGGATGCGGGAGCACGGGGGAGCGGTCGTCAACATCGCCTCCGTCGGCGGACTGGTCGTCGACCCCCACATCGGCTGGTACAACGCCACCAAGGCGGCCATGCTGCACATGACCCGGCAACTCGCCTACGAACTCGGACCGCGGGCACGGGTGAACGCCATCGCGCCCGGGCTGATCAAGACCGAGTTGGCCCGGGCCGTCTGGGAGCCGAGGGAGCCGATCCTCACCGCGAGGCTGCCGCTGCGCCGACTCGGGACCGTGGAGGACGTGGCGCACGCGGCCGTCTTCCTGGCGTCGGAGGCCTCGTCCTGGATGACGGGGCAGACGCTGGTCCTGGACGGCGGGGCGACCGTGCTGCCGATCGGGGTGGAGGGGTGACTCCCGTCGAGGAGCTGTTTTCGCTGGTGGGGCGGACCGCCGTAGTCACCGGGGCGTCGTCCGGACTCGGGGCCCGGTTCGCCACCGTGCTTGCCTCCGCCGGCGCCTCGGTTTTCGCCGCCGCCCGGCGCCTGGAGAAGCTGAAGGAACTCGCCGACGAGGATCCGCGCATCCATCCTGTCGTCTGCGACGTCTCGCGGGAGGTGGACCGTGTGCGGTTGATGGAGACGGCGCTCGACGAGAGCGGCCGGATCGACGTCCTCGTCAACAACGCCGGTGCGCCCGGTGCCGTACGCGCCGAGGACGAGAGCGCCGAGGACTTCGCCGGCGTACTGGAGGTGAACCTCGTGGCGCCCTTCCACCTCGCACGGCTTCTTGCCGAGGCCCAGGTGTCCGACCCCGGTCGTATGCGATCGGTCGTGAACGTCTCGTCCGTCCTCGGCCTGGTCTCCGGCGCACCCCTGGGCGGTGCGGCCTACGCCGCCTCCAAGGCCGGGCTCGTCGGGCTGACCCGGGAACTGGCGGGCCAGTGGGGCAGGTCGGGGGTGCGGGTCAACGCGCTCGCCCCCGGCTGGTTCCGCTCGGAGATGACCGACGGGCTGTTCTCCGACGAGCGCGCCCGACGATGGGTCGAGCGCGGCACGATGCTGGGGCGCGGCGGCGAGCACGGAGAACTGGACGGGGCGCTGCTCTATCTGGCCTCGGACGCGTCCTCGTACTGCACCGGGCATGTACTCACCGTCGACGGCGGGTGGACGGCACGATGAGGGTCACGGTCCACATCGACGGCGACGGTCTGGCGCGGGTCGAGATGTGCCGCGGGGCGGGCAACGCGATCGACCTGGCGATGGCCCGGGCGCTGCTGGACGCCGTCCGGGAGTGCGAGAAAGCGCGGGCCCGGGCGGTCCTGCTCACCGGACGAGGGCGGTCCTTCTGCGTCGGCGGTGACCTCAAGAAGTTCGCCGCGCTGCCGGGCGAGCGCCTGGCAGGACATCTCACGGAGGTCACCGACGCGCTCCACGGGGCGCTGAGGATCCTCACCGGGCTGGACGCTCCGCTGGTCGTCGCGAGGTCCGAGTCCGCGCCGCCGGAACCTGCGCGACCCGAACCTGTGCGACCTGGCTCCGCGCGGGCGGACGGCGCATCACGGGTCTGTCGGTTCCGTGTCGGAGGGCGCGGTGCCGGTGGCCGCGAGGTTCGAGTCCGCGCCGCCGGAACCTGCGCGACCCGAACCTGTGCGACCCGGCTCCCCCGGGTGGACGGCACGTGACGGGTCTGTCGGTTCCGTGTCGGAGGGCGCGGCGCCGGTGGTCGAGGGATCCGGGGCCGCGTCGTTTGAGCCGTCGTGACCCGAGCTCGCGAGGCTCGGCCCGGCGGAGTCGGCCCCGCGTGATGAATCCGCCCGATCTTCGATTCGTAGCCGACTTGAACTTGGGTCTACTCTCGGACGACCGGACGGTGATCGGTACCGGCCGTGGAGGAGAGGGAGAGACGATGGCGAGGGCGCGGATCGTGGATCCGGAGGAGGGGCCCAGGTCGAAGCGTGGCGCGATCCTCGTGGCCGCCGTGGAGCGGTTCGGGGAGGACGGCTACGAGAACACCAAGTGGTCGGAGGTGGCCGACCGGGTCGGCATCGGGCAGACCGCCCTGTACCACTACTTCGAGTCCAAGGCCCACTGCCTGCTCACCATCATGCGCCTGGAACTCCAGCGCTCCCACGACCAGTTCGTCGAGGCCACGAAGGACGAGACGGAGCCGGTGGAGGAACTTCGCGCCGCGGTCCGATCCGCCTTCGCGGTCACCGAGCAGGAGATCCGCCAGATGCGCATCCTGCAGGCCAACATGTCCCTGCTCGCCACCCCGCGGAAGTCCAAGCGTGAGGAGACCGAGCGCGTCGCGGCCCGCCAACTGGTGCAGATGGTCGAGCGGGACTGGACGAGCCTGCTGATGCGCGGCATGGCGAAGGGCGCCTTCCCGGTCCGGGACGCGCACACCCTCGGCCTCGCCGTCCTCGGCATGATCGTCAGTGTGTGGCGCTGGTACCGCCCGACCGGGGCGATCCCCCTGACGGAGATCAGCGAGATGATCGAGGGGTGCGTGGTGCGGATGGCCGCGGAATAGCCTCCGGCCCGCCCCTTGTCGGGGGCGGGGCGGTCGTCTTACAGTCAAACTGAACTGAACTCAGCTTGTTTCTGTTTCTCAGGGGAGAGCGATCAGCAATGGTGCTTCGCGCATACATGGCCCGGATGGACGGCCAGGACCCGGAGAAGGCCCTGGACCTGGTGGAGCCCGGTTTTCGTTTCCTCATCGCCCTGCCCGGCGGCCAGCGGAGCGGCACGTCGCGTGAGGAGTTCGCCGCGTACATAGCGGCGCGCCAGGCCGTGGACCGTACCCATGAGATCAAGCGGTACGCGGTCGACGGTGATGTCGAGACGGCGTACGGCTTCGTCGTCGAGCAGGGTGTGACCACGGGGGCGTTCCTCTCCGCCGTACAGGTCTCACCCGCCGGCCTGATGGCCCGCTACCAGTCCTTCTTCACGCCCGACTTCGACCTCGTGGACCGGCCGTGAGCGCGCCGTCCACGTCCGCCGCGCCGTTCCTGACCACCTGGTTCGGGATACTCGACAGCGACGACGCCGACCGGATCCTCGACCTGATCAGCGACGACTTCTCCTTCTCCATCGTGTTCTCCACCGGGGGCGACACCGGCACCGACTTCCACGGCGGCCGGGCCGCGATGGAGGGCTATCTCGCCCAGCGCGAGGTGGGCGTGCGCACCCACCATCTGCTGACCGCGTCCACCGTCGGCCGGGACGAACTGTACCTCGGCGAGGTGCGCAGGTCGGGCGTACCGGAGGCGACCTTCGTGGCCTCGGCCCGGCTGGACGACGAGGGCCGGGTACGGCGTCTGATGATCGGGCGCTCGCCCGCGGTCCTGTTCACCTGACCGGCGGTCCTGTTCCCCTGAGGAGGCGCGATGTACAACCTGGTCCTGCTGGCCGCCCGGCCGCCCGAGTGGACCCACGAACGGTTCATCGACTGGTGGCGCGGCGAACACGCCGAGCTCACCCGGCAGTTGCCCGGACTCAGGTCCTGGCGGCACACCGACATCGACGCGGCGCTCGAACCGCGCTCGGAGGGCTGGGACGGCGTCTCCGTCCTGGGTTTCGACACCGCCGAAGATCTGCGCAAGGCACTGCGGAGCCCGGAGTGGGCTGCGGCCGTCGCCCAGGTCGGCGACATGCGCGGACGCCGGATCGCCGTCATGGGCGGCGAGATGGAGATGTACACGGACTGAGCACACCGGGGCACGAAGCCCCCTTCGCAAAGAGGCGAGGAAGTGGATGCGGCAGACAGTGCGGGAGTTCTACGACCGGTCCGAACAGGCCGACTTCACAGCCGTCGTCGACGACCACGGACGCCACGGCGCGCGCGAGCTTCTGCGGCGGGCGACCGAGCTGGCCGACGTGATGACCCCCGACGGCACACCGGGCGGCACCGTGCTCCTCCAAGCCGACAACTCGTGGCGCACCGTCGCGGCGACCCTGGCCGTGGGGCTGACCGGCGGGGTGCTGGCCCTGGTCAACCGGCACACGACCGCTGCCGAGTTCGCCGCAGCCGTCGAGGACATCCGGCCGGACGTCCTGATCGCCGAACCGTCCGCGATCGAGGAGTGGGGCGGCATCCCGGCCCTCCCGGACGCGCTGACGGCCGAGGCGCTCGACGGCTGGACGGTCCGCGCCGGCCACGGCCCGCGCGATGTCTCCCGCTGGTCCGGCGGCACCCTCATCGGTCTCACCTCCGGCTCCACCGGACGGCCCAAGGGCGTCGTCCAGTCCGAGAGCGCCCTGCGGTACGCGTGCTCCTGCACGATCGACGTCAACGGCCTGCGTGACGGGGACGCGGTGGCCGCCGTCGTCCCGCTCTCCTCCACGGCCGCCTACTGCTTCGGGGTCTGTCTCTCCCTCATGCTGGGCGGACCACTCGTCCTGTCCGGACGGTGGGACCGCGAGGAGGCGCTCGCGCGGATGGCCGCTCATGACGTCCGGTGGACCATGTGCGTGCCCACCATGGCTCTCCAGATGGGCTCGGCCGCGGCCGGTTCCAAGGTCCTCGACGGGGTCCGCTCGATCACCGTCGGCGGCGGCCCCATGGACCGCGGGGCCCTCGCCCGTGCCGAGCGCTCCCTGGGGACGAGGATCCTGCGCGTCTTCGGCATGTCCGAGTGCCTCGGGCACACCTCGCCCCGGCCCGACGACCCCGAGGAGATCCGTCTCGGCCGCGATGGGCGCCCTTTCCAGGGTACGGACATCAGGGCCGTCGCGCCCGACGGCACCGTCCTCGGGCCCGGTGCGACCGGCCGTGCCCAGGTCCGCGGCCCGTCCCTCTTCCTGGGCTACGCCCGCGACGGCAAGGTCGAGCCGCCGGCCCTGACCCCGGACGGCTACTTCCCCACCGGCGACCTGCTGGTGACCGGCGAGGACGGCGCGGTCACCGTCATGGGCCGCGAGAAGGACGTCATCATCCGCGGCGGACGCAACCTCGACATCACCGAGATCGAACGCGCCGTCGCGGCCCATCCGGCCGTGGCCCGCGCCTGCGTGGCCCCTGTACCGGACCCGCTCCTCGGCGAACGTGCCGCCGTGCTGGTCGTGGTCGAGGACGGCAGCGGCGAACTCGCCCTCGACGAGATCACCGCCCACCTCGCCCGCACCGGCCTCTCCAAGGCCAAGTGGCCCGAATTCGCCTTCACCGTGGGCGAGTTGCCGCAGACGACCGTCGGCAAGCTCGACCGGTCGGGAGCCCGCAGGCTCGCCCACGACCTGCACGCGGGACTGACCGCACATCCCGAACGACACCGGCAACACCCCGAACAGCACCGGCAAGGAGATGCATGACCACCCCCACGACCCGCACCACCCGTTTCGACCGCGGCCGTTGGGCGCGGGGCGGACCCGAGACCGTACGACCCGGGGTCCACCGCATCCCGCTCCCGCTGCCGGAGGACGGACTGCGGGCCGTCAACGTCTACGCGCTGGAGGGGCTGACGGAGGGGCTGGTCCTGATCGACGGCGGCTGGTCGATCCCCGAGTCCCGCAAGGCGCTTGAGGACGCCCTGGCCCAACTCGGCCATGATCTGGGCGAGATCAGCCACATCCTGGTCACCCACATCCACCGCGACCACTACACCCAGGCCGTCGAACTGCGCAGGCTGCTGGGCTCCCGGGTCTACCTCGGCGCCGGCGAGCGGCGTGGACTGGAACTGCTGGGGGAGCTGCGCACGGACGAGCCGGTCAGCTCCCTCGAGACCCTGCGCCGGGCCGGGGCCCACGAACTCGCCGAGCGTGTCGCCGCGATGTACGACGGCGGCTTCGACCCCACCGTCTGGGAGGCACCGGACCGATGGCTGCGAGCGGAGGAACTCCGTTTCGGTGACGCGCGGTTGACGGTCGTCCCGACACCCGGTCACACGCAAGGGCATGTCGTCTACTTCGACCGGGCGAGGGGGCTGATGTTCTCCGGAGACCATGTCCTGCCGCACATCACGCCGTCCATCGGCTTCGAACTCGGGGGCCCCGCACTGCCGTTGGGCGAATACCTGGACTCACTGCACCTGATGACCACGCTCGCCGACGCACAGCTGCTTCCCGCGCACGGTCCGGTCGGCGACAGTGTCCATGCCCGGGTCGGAGAGCTCCTGGCCCACCACGACGACCGGCTGGCCGAGGCGCTGGCCGCCCTCGGCGACCGTACGCGCACCGCGCACGACGTGGCGGGGGAGTTGGGGTGGACCCGGCGCAAGGTGCCGTTCACGGACCTCGGCGCCTTCGACCAGATGCTCGCCGTCAACGAGACGGCGGCGCACCTGGACGTCCTGGTGGCCCGAGGACGGGCCCGGTGCGCGTGGACCGACGGGGTCAACGGCTATACGGCCACCCCGGGTTAGGGCTCTGGGCCCCGGCCCGGCTCAACGCGCCGTCCACCCGCCGTCGACGTACAGCTCGGCCCCGGTCATGAAGCTCGCGTCGTCGGAGGCGAGGAAGGCCACGGCCGCCGCCACCTCCTCGGGCGTGCCGAGCCGGCCGAGCGGCGTCCCCTCCAGCATCGCGGTCAACCTGGGTGTGTCGCGCCACAGTTCGCTTGAGCGGGGCGTCTCGATGAAACCGGGGTGCAGGGAGTTCACCCGGACACCGCGCTTCGCCCAGTGCAGCGCGGCGTTCTTGGTCATCAGACGTACGGCGCCCTTGGCCGCGTGGTACGAGAACTGGCTGCCGAAGCCGCCGACCGTGCCGAAGATCGAGGCGATGTTGACGATCGAGCCGCCGCCGGAGCGTTCGACGGACGGGCCGGCGTGCTTCATACCGAGCCAGACTCCGGTCTGCGTCACGCCGAGGACCCGCTCCCAGGAGTCCATGGTCTCGGTCTCGACCGTGTGCATCGCGGCGATGCCCGCGTTGTTGACGAGCACGGACAGCTCGCCCAGTTCTGCGGTCGCCGTGGCGACGACCTCGCGCCAGGCCGACTCGTCCGAGACGTCCAGGGCCAGCCCCAGTGCGCCGCCTCCGACCTCCTCGGCGAGCTTCTCGCAGCGATCGGCGTCGAGGTCGGTGACCACGACCGCCGCGCCCTCGGCCGCGAGCCGTCGTACGACGGCGTCGCCGATGCCTCCCGTGGCACCGGTGACCAGTGCCGTCCTCCCGGCCAGCCTCGACTGCATCGGAGTCCCTCATTTCTCGTCGGTCCGCGGTTGCTTCGTGGTGGTCCTCAGTCCCGTACGCCGAGCCAGGCGAGGGCGCCGCCGTCGATCACGTACGACGATCCCGTGATGAACGCGGCGTCGTCGGAGGCCAGGAAGCACGCCAACTTGGCGACCTCCTCCGGGCGTCCGAGCCGCTCCACCAACTGCGGTGCGGTCAGCTCACGTTCCAGGGCGTCACGGTCCTCGGCGGCGGCGAAGTACTCGCGGGCGAGGGGCGTTTCGATGACACCGGGACAGAAGCAGTTGCAGCGCACCGGGGCCAGGTCGACGGCGGTGACCTTGGTCAGATGGATGACGCCGGCCTTGGTGACGCCGTAGGCGGGGGCGTTGGGGAAGCCGGTGAGGCCGGAGACGGAGGCGGTGTTGACGATGGCGGGCCCGCGCGGCGAGCGGCGCAGATACGGTGCGGCGAACTTGGTCGTCAGCCACACCGCCTTGAGGTTGACCTCGTAGACCGCGTCCCAGACCTCCTCGGACAGCGAGTCGACGCCGCGGGCCGGTTCGGCCGTGAAGGCCGTCTCGATCACCCCGGCGTTGTTGACCAGGACGTCCAGGCCGTCGAAGCGCTCCACGGTACGCGTCACCATCTCGGCGATGCTGTCGCGGACGCGTAGATCACAGACGACCGGCTCGGCCTGCGCTCCGGCGACGCGCACCAGCTCCGCGGTCTCGGCGGCGGTCTCCTCGTTCCGGTCGGCGACGGCCACCGCGGCCGCGCCCTGCCGGGCCATCTCCACCGCGATCGCCCTGCCGATCCCCTGCCCCGCACCGGTGACGAGTCCGATCCTGCCGTCCAAGGAACCCCTCATGAGTCTGCTCCCGAGCACCCCACCGCTGACCTGAACTGAATTAGCTTCACTTGGGGAGAGTCTAGAGACGCGGAGCGGGAGCGACAAGGCTCGGGACGGGTCCTCCGAGGGGCGGGGGTGAGGCGGATTCGGGTGGGGTCGGTGGGTTCTGGCCGGGTGAGCGGATCGTGTCGTCAGCGCGCCGGTAGTTCGGAGGCCGTGAAGCGCTCGAAGCCCGCGTGGAAGGCCGTGCCCCGGGGGTCGGTCGCGCTGTAGTGGAAGGCGGCCACACCGCAGCCGCGCTCGTCGAAGGCGGCTCCGGTGTAGGAGGCGACCAGGGTGCCGTCCACGGCCAGCTGCACCCTGATCCGGCCCCGGCCGGCCGACGAACAGGTCATCGACATGTCGACCTGCTGCCGGCTCTCCACCTTCAGGCCGAGGTCCGCGAGGTCGACCTCGACGACCCGGTCGTGCTGGAACGCTCCCTTGTACCGGAACTCGCGCACGATCAGGGCCTCCTGACCCGTGGTCAGGTAGGTCGCCCAGCGCGAGCCCTTGCGGTAGTCCCCCGAGCCGTCGCACCACAGGCCGACCCCGCCCTCGCCCCCGTACCACTCCGTCTGGGTGCTCAGCTCCACCGCGAACGAGGACGGCTCGAAGGGCGCCTGCGGCCATACCTCCAGCTCGGTCCTGGGATCCACCAGCATGGTCCCGCCCTTGTGCGTGATCTTCGCCAGGGTCGGGTCCTTGTGCGACCAGTCGCCCGAGTCGGTCAAGTCATCGGTGTAGGAGAGGGGTTGCGAGCCCGCGGAGTTCGTGGATCTCCCGGACGACAACACGGAGGCCGAGCCATGGGCCTGGGGGCCGCCCTCCGTCGCCGAACCCCCCGAGGTGGTGCTGAGCACGATGGCAAGCAGCACTGCCACGGCGGCGCTCCCGGCTGCGAGCCCCCACAGCCGCAGCTGCTTGGAGCTCGTGCCGGGGCGGCCGCCACCGTTCCCGCGTCCGGGCGATTGCGCCGGCTGTGGCTGTGGCTGTGGCTGTGGCTGTGGCGTCCCCGACTCTGCTCGCCCGCCCTCCGTCCACCCCGTCGGCTCGCCCGCGCCCGCGAGCCGGGCGACGAGCTGGGCGGCGGTGGGGCGTTCCGCCGGGTTCTTGCGCAGACAGTCGGCGATGACCGAACGGACCGGCTCCGGTACCCGCGTGAGATCGGCGTCGCGGGTGCACACGGCGACGAGCACCTCGTAGTCGCTCTCCCCGTCGAAGGGATGGCGCCCCGTGGCGGCGAAGTACAGCGTGCCGCCGAGGGAGAACACGTCGGAGGCGGCGGTGACCCCGCGCGACTGGACCTGCTCGGGCGACATGTACGCGGGCGAGCCGAGCACACTGCCCGGTGTGGTGAGCGCCGACTCGAGCAACCCGTCGTCACGGGCGATACCGAAGTCGATGATCCGCGGGCCGTCCGGAGACAGCAGGATGTTGGACGGCTTGATGTCCCGGTGCACCACGCTCACCCGGTGCACCTGCGCCAACGCATGCGCGACGGCCAGCGCCAGGGACTGGAGCCGCCCGGACGGCAGCGGGCCGTTGGCGGCCACATGCTGGTGGATCGTGGGTCCCGGCACGAACTCGCTGACGATGTACGGGTGTCGCCCCGACAGGTCGGCGTCCAGGACCCGCGCCGTGGCCAGCTCACCGACCCGGCTCGCGGCGCCGAACTCCCGGCGTACGCGGGCGAGCGCGACCTCGTCGTACTCCTTGCCCGGCAGCAGGAACTTCACCACGACCTGTCGCCCCGTCCGGTCCCGGGCGAGCCACACCACACCCTGCCCGCCCCGGCCGAGCTCGCGCTCGCAGACGTATCCCCCCACCGACAACTGCATCCGCGGATCCATGCCCCCGCCCCCGCCCCCCAGCCCGCCCCCGGTCCATGGCCGCTCTCCAGCGTATCGGCTCCGCGGAGCCGCGACAGGCCTGTTGGCCGGGTCTCCTGCGGCCAGGACGAGGTGCGCCGCGTCGGTCAGAAGCACGAGGCACCGCATGAGCCGCTGCCGCCACAGTCACGGCCCCTCGGAGATCTCGGCGAACAGCCCCTGGCTGCCCTTCGTGGCGGACACGCTGTCCTACGCTCGGACGATTTGGGGGAGTGCGGCGGACTCGGCCAATTGTGCCGTCACCGTGGCCAGTTCGAACACGGCCCCGGCCGGGAGGTGGCACAGCATGAAGTCCCGGCTGCGCCACGGTGACCGTGCTCTCCGGTCCATTCAAGCTAGGCGGCGACCAGGACGGGCGCGGCCATGGGCGCGTGCTGCTTCTGAAGCGGTGCCGGCACCGGTCGCACGGTCCGGTCGCGGCGGGCGGCGAAGACGTAGAGGCGCAGCACGACGAAGCGGGCTGTGCCGGCCAGGCCGGAGGCGCCGAGGTAGACGATCTGCTCGGTCGGCATGCCGGGGGAGGGCTGGACCATGTGCAGGACCAGCACCGCGGCGCTGGTCGCCAGGTAGGCGGCCGTGGCCGAGCCCGCGGACTGCCAGTGCTCACGCCATCCGGCGCTGCGCCCCTTGCCGAAGGTGAAGCGGGCGTGGAGTTCCGTGCACAGCAGGGTGGAGGCGACGGTGATGACCGCGTTGGACAAAGCCCAGGGCATCGTCATGGCCAGCAGCGGCACCGCGAAGCTGCACAGGACGCCGACACCGCCGCCGAAGACCACGAACCGGACGAAGGACGCCACGGGGCCGGGGGCGGCAGGTGTCGCCACTTCGGGCTTCTTGGTGAGCGACGTCATGGGGCTTCCCTCCGCAGACCGACAGCGCTGTGCCCGCCAACGGGCTCGTTGCTTGACTTACTCAAGCATAACTTGGATTGCTTGAGTTACGCAACTTATTCGGATGGGGCGGTCAGGCGGTCTTGCTGTCGTTGTCCAGAGCGGGTGCGAGGAGATGGCAGAGCGCGTCCGCCAGTAGACGCAGAGGGTCGTCGGTGTCCAGCGGCAGGCCGACGGCGATCCAGGCGGAGAAGAAGGACTCGGTCTGGAGTACGGCCATCAGTGCGCGTTGGCGGGCCTCCGCCGGGTCGATGCCCCGCCAGCGTTCGGGGTGGCCGACGAGGAGGCCGACATAGCGCTCATGCGCCTCGACGTACTGGGTGCGGCCGTCGCCGATGCTGCGCAGGGCCGCCGGAGCCGCCGCGTTGGCGATGCGGCGGATCGGGGCCATCTCCCGCCAGCGGACCTCGGCGTCGTCCAGCCATGCCCGGATGGCGTGCCGGGTCCACCGCGGAAGTGCGGCCAGGTCGGCGTACGCCTCTTCCATCAGGCCGTACACACGCTCCACGAGCGCGTCGACGATGTCGGCCTTGCCCGGGAAGTGGGCGTAGACCGTCACCCGTGTCACCCCGGCGGCCTGGGCGATGTCCTCCATCCTCGCGTCGAGGAAGGACTTCTCGGCGAACACCGTGACGGCCGCGTCGAGCAGTCGGCGATGCGTGAGGATCTTCTGCTCTTCGCGCAGGTTCCTGCGGGGTGTGGACTCCATCGGCACAGTCTCCGCTACACCACGGGGCATGAGTTCACTATACGCGGTGTATGGTGAGTCGCCGTACGTCGTGTAAAGCGAACCTCGCCGTTCTGGCTCGGAGGCCGGTTGATGAGCACCGCAGGGAACGGGGCGGACCCCACGGACACGCCCCTCACCAACCGTGGCCAGGTGCTGAAGGCCCTCAGCGGCCTTCTCCTCGCCCTGTTCGTCTCGACCCTCAGCAGCACAGTCGTCTCCAGTGCGCTGCCGAAGATCATCGGAGCCGTGCACGGGTCGCAGACCCAGTACACCTGGGTCGTCACCGCGACCCTCCTCACCACCACGGCGACCACTCCCCTCTGGGGCAAGCTCGCCGACCTGTTCAGCAAGAAGACCCTCGTGCAGGCCTCCATCGCCGTCTTCGTACTGGGCGCCCTCGCCTCCGGGGCAAGCCGCACCGCGGGGCAGCTCATAGCCGCGCGAGCCCTGCAGGGCGTCGGCGTGGGCGGTGTGCAGGCGCTCGTCCAGATCACCCTCGCGGCCATGATCCCGCCGAGGGAGCGCGGCCGGTACAGCGGCTATCTGAGCAGCGTCACGGCGACCTCGACCATCGGCGGGCCGTTGCTCGGCGGCGTCATCGTCGACACGTCCTGGCTGGGCTGGCGCTGGTGCTTCTTCATAGGTGTGCCGGTCGCCGCCGTGGCCCTGTTCCTGCTGCAGCGGACGCTGAACCTTCCCGTCGTCCGCCGCGACAACGTGAGGATCGACTACGTGGGGGCCACCCTGATCGCCGCGGGCGTCAGCGTGCTGCTCATCTGGGTGTCGTTCGTCGACGACTCCTTCGCCTGGGCCTCCTGGCAGACGGCCGCCATGGTGGCCGGCGGACTGGCCCTGCTCGTCGTGGCGGTGTGGGTGGAGTCGCGGGCCGCCGAGCCCGTCGTCCCGCTCGCCATCGTGCGGCAGCGGACCACCGCCCTGGCGATTCTCGGCAGCCTCTCGGTCGGTACGGCCATGTTCGGTGCCGCGGTCTTCCTCAGCCAGTACTTCCAGCTGAGCCGGGGTCACACCCCCACCGAGGCCGGTCTGCTGACGATCCCCATGATGGCCGGCATCCTGATCGCCTCCACCGTCGCCGGCCGGCTGATCAGCCGGACCGGGAAGATCAAACCGTTCGTCATCACCGGTGCCGGCCTGCTCACGGTGGGCTTCGCGGGGCTCGGCACGATCGACTACAAGACGCCCATGGTCTTCCTGGGCGCTGCGATGCTGTGCGTCGGCATGGGCGTCGGCATGACCCTGCAGAACTTCGTGCTCGCCGTGCAGAACACCGTGGCGCTCAAGGACATCGGGGCGGCCAGCTCCACGGTCTCCTTCTTCCGCTCCCTCGGCGGCACGATCGGTGTCTCGGTGCTCGGCGCCGTGCTGGCCCGCCAGGTCCATGACCAGGTCGCGGACGGCCTGGCCTCGGCCGGGCTGCCGAGCGGCGGGAGCGGCAGCGCCGACGTCGGCGCCCTGCCGCCCGCCGTCCGGCAGATCGTCCGCGCCGCCTACGGCGACGCCACGGCGCAGATCTTCCTCCTCTCGGCCGCCGCGGCCGTGCTCGCCGTCATCGCCGCCGTCCTGCTCAAGCCGGTCGGCCTGCGCAGCAGCCTCGACCTGCCGGGAGAGAAGCCGGAGAGGACGGAGGGGGCGGTGGCCGCCACGGAGGGCGCATGAAGCGGCGAGGGCGGACCTGGGGCCGCGCGCCCGCGCAGGCGTTGCCGTAGGCGCCGTAAACGCCGTGCCGGTCGGCGCCGTTGACGTGATCAGGCGGGAGCAGGGCCAGGCGCGGTGTCGGTGACCCCGACGGGGAGCGTGCGGCGGGGGCGGCCGCCGCCGGGGTCACGGCGGCCGCCGGCACGAACGCGGCGGCCAGGGTCGCTGTCGCCGCGCGCGGATGATTCGGAAGTCCCAGGCACCATGACGCTGGGCCGCACTCGTCTCCCGATCACTCCGGCCCGCTCCCGAGGCCAACTTGGGCCAGCCCCAACGCCGTTGACAGGGCCGGCCCCCGCGCGCGGGAGGACCGACTACGCCGGCGCGGTCTCCCGGAGGCGGGGGAAGAGCGGTTGTGAGAGCGGCAGGACTCCGTCCACCGGGGTCACTTGCTCCGAGATCCGTGCGGCGGCGCCGGGGATGAGGGGCTGCACCTCGTCCGCGAGGACACGGCAGGCCGTGACCAGCGCGGCGAGCACCGCGTCGAGGCGTTCGCCGGCACTGGTGTTGCCCTGCCGTTCCGCCCTGGCCAACTCCCAGGGGCGGGTGGCGTCGACGCAGCGGTTGGCCTCCTCGACGATGCTCCAGGCTGCGTCGGCGGCACCGCGGAAGTCGTAGTCGGCCAGCGCGACGTCGATCAGGCCGGGTGTCCGCTCGCACACGTCGAGCAGGGGCGCCACGGCGAACCGGTCGGTGCCGAGCGAGGGCACCACCCCACCGCGGTAGCGATGGACCATCGTCACGACCCGGTGGACGAGGTTGCCGAGCCCTCCGGCGAAGTCCGTGTCGGCGCGCGCGACGAGCCGGTCGGTGGTGAAGTCGGCGTCCCCGACGCGCGGCACCTCGCGCAGCAGCCACCAGCGCACCGCGTCCGTGCCGTACGCGTTGGCCAGGGCGACCGGATCGACGGTGGTCCCGCCGGACTTGCTGAGCTTGCGGCCGTCGACCGTGAGGTAGTCGTGGACCAGGACGTCGGTGGGCAGCGGCAGCCCGGCCGACAGCAGGATGGCCGGCCAGTACACGGCGTGGAAGCGCACCACGCCCTTGCCGACCAGGTGGACGCGACGATCGCCGGCCACCCACCACCGCTCGTACGCGGGGTCGTCGGTCCCGTAGCCGAGGCTGGTGACGTAGTTGCCGAGCGCGTCCCACCACACGTAGACGACCTGGGACGGGTCGTCGGGCACGGGAATGCCCCAGCCGCGGGCGCGGGTGTGCGAGCGGGAGACGGAGAAGTCGTGCAGCCCGCCGGCGATCAGGGCGAGGACCTCGTTGCGACGGGCGGCGGGCTCGACGCGCAGGGTCCCGTCGCTGATCAGCTCGTGGAGATGGCCGGCGTAGCGGGACAGCCGGAAGAACCAGTTCTCCTCCCGGACCGTTTCGGGTGCGGTTCCGTGCTCGGCGCACCGGCCGTCGACCAGTTCGTCCTCGGTGTAGAACTGCTCGCAGCCGACGCAGTACAGGCCCTCGTACCCCTTGATGTACAGGTCGCCCGCCGCGGCGCACCGCCGCCACAGCCGCTCCACGCCGACGCGGTGGCGGGGGTCGCTGCTGGTGCGGATGAAGTCGTCGTACGACAGCGCCAGCGGGTCCCGGAGCGCGGCGAAGGCCTCGGCGTTGCGGTCGACCAGCGCCCGTACGTCGACGCCCTCGGCCTCCGCGGCCAGCACGTTCTTGAGGGAGTTGTCGTCGGTTCCGCTGAGCAGCCGCACCTGGTCGCCTCGTCGGCGTCGGTGCCGGGCCAGCGTGTCGGCCTGCACCAGCTCCAGGGCGAAGCCCAGATGCGGGCGTGCGTTGACGTATGGAATGGTCGTGGTGATGAAGTGGCGTCGTGCGGTCATCGGTCCTCCCAGCCGGGCGGCGAGGCCGGGTCCGCACAACGCGTCGAGGCCCCGTCCCGGGGCCTCGGATTCGGTACGCGTCCGTGCTCAGCAGCCCCGTGAGCGGGGCATCATCCGGTGCTGAGGCGAAGGCGTGATCATGGCGTCGAGGGTAGCAAGGAGGAGGCGGACCGAGCAGGTGGTTTTCCCGCGCTGTCACTCCGTGAGGGTGAGTACGAGCGCTCCGCTGTAGGTGGTTCCGGGAGTGAGGGCGGTGGCGGTGCCGTCGACCGTGAAGGTGAGCGCCTCGCCGGACGCCGCCCGGACCTGCGCGTTCTTGTCGACGACCAGCTTCGTCAGGTACGACGTCCCGGTCACCGTCCACACCGATCCGGCGCCCAGCCTCACGATCACGCCGTTGTTGATCGCGGGCTGCGGGGTGTTGGTGACGTGGTTGATCTGCCGCCACTCGGCCGAGGAGATGGTGGAGACGGCGTGCCGGGAGGCCGAGGAGGAGATGACGCCCTCGACGTGGCTGCGCAGGAAGGTGGCGATCAGGTTCTTGCCGGCGCGCATCGCGTTGTAGAAGTCGCCCGTCAGCGCGATGTCGGTGAAGGAGGCGGTGGCGTCTGCGGTGTGCCGGGCGGTGGTGTCGAAGGCGGTGTCCCTGGCCGGGTCGCCGGTGGGCTCGGTGTAGACGCCCGTCATGGAGCCGGGGTCGTCCGTCTCCATGATCTGTACGAGGACGCCGTTGCCGGCGTGGAGTTGGGCGCCCTGCGAGCCGTCCACGACGATCGACATCTGTCTCCCCTTGTCGAGGAACATCGTCTCGGCGGTGGTGAAGCGGGTGCCGCCGCTGATCTCCACCTTGCCGCCGTCGCCGCTGTGCCACATCACCCCGAAACCGCGGGAGTCGACGACCGAGGGCCTGGGCTCGATCGCGGCCAGTTCCTGCTCGGTCAGTTCCAGTGTGAGGTAGCTGTTGAGCGTGGCCACGGCGTCGCGGGTGCTGTCGGTGAAGTTGACGGAGCCGCCGGTGGAGATGGCGGCGAAGGTGGCCACGTCGAAGTGGGTGCCGAGGAAGATGTCCTGCTGGGTGCCGCCGTCGGCGTAGGTGCCGTAGCCGGAGTCGCCGGTGATGGTGACGGTGGAGTTGATCGCGGCCAGCAGTGAGTTGCGGACCGAGTCGGTGGACAGGACACCCCAGGACTCGGAGGAGACACTGGAGTTGACGTAGGTGGCCGTGGTGTTGTCGCCGAGGACGTTGGTGGCGCGCACGTTGCCGGACAGGCCCAGCATCCACGGCACCGTCATCATGTTCGCGCCGAAGCCGGGCTCGTAGTCGCCGGGCAGTACGCCGTCGCGGGTGCGGATGCCGGAGTTCTTGACGATCACGTTGGCGCCGTCGCGGGCGATGACGCCGGTGCGCACCACACCTCGGTTGTCGATGTCCGCGCCGTCCACGACCAGCCGGGTGCCCGTCCCCGCGCCGGTGACGGCGGCGCCGTAACCGGCGAAGTCCAGACGGCCGTTGCCGTCGAAGGCGATCTCCGGACCGTCGAGGGTGTACGAGGCGCCGTCGGCCACGAAGAAGCCGTTGAAGGCCTCGCCGGTGGAGCCGAGCGAGACGCCCCTTGCGTAGGCGTCGGTGAGGGTGCCGCCCCGCACGCTCGACAGCACCGAGTTCGCGGTGACGACCCCGTCGGCGCCGACGTAGACGCCTTGGCGCAGATGGAAGGTGGCACCCGCGAAGGACACGAGATGCTCGGCGGCCGGGGTCACGACGACGTCTCCACTGTAGGTGCCGGCGGCGATCAGGGTCGTCCAGCCGTACGTGCCGTCCAGGACGGAACCCGTCTCCACCCCGTCCACGGTCAGCGACAGGATGTACCCGTCCGGGGCGGTGAGCACGGCGCCGTCCTCCACGACGAGTTCGTCGAGCCGGGTGATCTCGGTGACCTCCCAGGTCTCGCCGGAGGCGACGGTCTTCCGCAGCCCGGTCGCCGCACGGGCGGCGGTCGGCATGAGCAGCGTGGGCGCCGCGACGAGGCTTCCGACGGCGAGCAGCGCGCGCACCCGCGACCGCATGGTCACTCCGCGCTGTGCGAGCGCCTGTTCCTTGGTGTGGGGGGTGACCTCGGACATGCACAACTCCCTTGTTCGCCACGGCCGTTCGTGGGGTGATCGGCGCAAGTGGTGTGGGAGGGAGTGAAGCAGTGACCGTGGGGCACGCAGAAGGGCGCGACCCCTGTGAATCGGCCTACGGGGCATGGGCGTTGGGGATACGAGCCATGACGAGGTCGGCGTGGAGGCGACGGTCAGGGGCCGATGCGGGGATCCACATGGATCTTGGGGCCGGGTCCGGCGTCGGCCGGTCGTTCACCGGCGAGCACCGGACCGACCTCGTCCAGGCCCACCGTGGCGGCGACGAGAGGGCGGGGGTCGACGGCTCCGTCGGCGTACGCCCGGATCGTGGCCTCCAGGCCCGGGGAGGCGGACAGGATGCCCACCGCCGTCACGTCCCTCAGGACGAGCGCGCGGGTGTCGAGCCGGCTCGGCTCACCGGCCAGCCCGATGTACACCACTCGACCGGCCGGTTCGACCATCTCCAGGGCCCTGCCTGGCAGATGGGCCGCGTTCGAGGCGTCGACGACCGCGTCGAAGGGCAGGTCGGGGACGGAGCCCTCCGGCCACACATGCCGGAAGCCCAGATCGCGGGCGAAGGACGGGGAGGCGTCGGTGGGGCCCATGAGATGGACCTCCGCACCGGCCGCACGCAGGAACATCGCCACCAGCAGCCCTATCGTCCCCGAACCGAGGACCAGGGTGCGGTCACCGGGATTCGGCGCGGCGGCCCGGGCGGCGCGCAGCGCGTTGCCGCCCGGCTCCACCAGGGCACCCAGCGCGGCGTCGACGGAGTCGGGCAGGGCGTGCAACGAGGAGGCCGGTACGGCCAGTTGCTCCGCCAGAGCACCGGCCCGCGCCCCGCGGATGCCGACCTCCTGCCGTTTCTCGCACACGTGCTGGTGGCCTCGCAGACAGCGGCGGCAGCTGCCGCAGCCGAGCATCGTGTCCCCCATGACACGTCGGCCGATCCAGGCCGGGTCGACGCCCTCGCCGACCGCCGCCACCCGGCCGGCCCACTCGTGGCCCGGTCGCATCGGGTACGTCGAGTGTCCCTGGTGGAGATAGGCCATCGCCCCGGTGAAGAACTCCATGTCCGTCCCGCACACGCCCACCCGCTCGACGTCGACGACGACCTCACCGGGACCGGCCACCGGTGCCGGCACCTCCTGGACCACGTACGCGCCGGGGGCGGTGAGCACGAACGCGCGCATGAGACGCCCGCTCACCGGGCCTCGCCCAGCCCGCCGAGCAGGCCGCGGATCTCGTCGAGCGCGCCGACCAGCGAGCCCAGCGGCGTCCGGTACGCCAGCGCGGTGACGCTCACGGCTCCGGACGGGATCGTGGGCGAGGACAAGTACAGGGGCAGGGCAAGGCAGTTGACCCCGGCCTCGTTCTCCTGGTCGTCTGCGCCGTACCCGCGCTCGCGGGTGGCGACGAGCTCATGGTGCAGGGCCGCCGCCGTGCACAGCGACCGTGGCGTACGGCGCTCCAGGTGAGTGCCGCCGATCCACGCCTCGACCTCCTCGAGCGTGCCCAACCGCCTTGCCAGCAACAGCTTTCCGACGGCCGTGGTGTGGGCGGGAGAGCGCCCGCCGATCGTCGACGTCAGCCGGACGGCACCGGTGGGCGGGTCGACCTTGGCGCGGTGGACGACCTCACGGCCGTCGAGCACCGCGTAGTGCGCGGTCTCACCGAACCGGTGCGCCAGCACCTCGAGGACGGGACGGACGCGGACGTGCTCCGGCCGGGCCTCGTGATGGGCGAAGGCCATCCGCAGGAACTCGTCGCCGAGCACATAGCGCCCGCGGACACCCTGGGCGGCGAGTCCCGCCCGGCGCAGGGCACTCAGCGCCCGGTGCACGGTCGGCTTGGGGCTGCCGATCGCCCGGGTCAGTTCGTCCAGACCCACCCCTTCGGGGTACCGCGCGAGCTCCTTCAGGACCGCCAGCACCCGGTCCGACCCCACAAGTCGGCTGCCTCCGGCGGCGGTTGAACCGTCCGTGCCGGGGGCTGTCGAGACGTCGTACGTCTGCGTATGCTCCATGATGTTCCAGAATTTAGACCGTCGTACCGATTGTCGGAAGAGGCTCAAGGGTGACGCTCCGCAGCGCACAGTGGTACGCGGGTCAGGACCGCAACGCCTACATCCACCGGGCGTGGATGCGACGGGGCGCGCCCGACGACGCCTTCACCGGCCGGCCGCAGATCGCCATCGCCAACACCGCCTCGGACCTGACCCCTTGCAACGCCCATCTGAACGAGGTCGCGGCCTCGGTCCGGGACGGCGTCCACACGGCCGGCGGCATCCCGCTGGACCTGCCGGTCGTGTCGCTCGGCGAGACCCAGGTGCGGCCCACCGCCATGCTCTGGCGCAACATGGCCGCGATGGCCACCGAGGAGATGCTGCGGGCCAACCCCATCGACGGCGTCGTGCTGTTGGGCGGCTGCGACAAGACGATCCCGTCGTTGCTGATGGCCGCGGCCTCGGTGGATCTGCCCGCGGTCGTCGTGCCCGGCGGTCCGATGCTCACCGGGACCTTCCGCGGAACCCCGCTGGGCTGCGGCACCGATGTCTGGCGGCTGTCGGAGGAGGTGCGGGCCGGCACGCTCTCCCAGGAGCAGTTCACCCGCTCCGAGTCCGCGATGATCCGCAGCCGCGGGCACTGCAACACCATGGGCACCGCCTCGACCATGGCTCTGGTCGCCGAGGCCCTGGGCACGGTCGTCCCCGGTACGGCCGGAACTCCCGCCCCCGACAGCCGACTTCTTCAGGCCGCGCACCGCACCGGGCGACTCGCGGTCGAGATGGTGGGCGCCGACCGTCGGCCGGGCACCTTCCTGACCAAGGGCTCCTTCCACAACGCGATCGTCTCGCTGGCGGCGATCGGCGGTTCGACCAACGCGGTCGTCCATCTCCTGGCGATCGCGGGCCGGTTGGGCATCGAGCTGACGCTCGACGACTTCGACCGCATCGGCTCCCGGGTGCCGGTCCTGGTGGACCTCCAGCCGGCCGGCCGCTTCCTCATGGAGGACTTCCACCGCGCCGGGGGCCTGCTCGCCGTCCTGCGCGAGGTGCGCGACCTGCTCGACCCGGACGCGCTGACCGTCACCGGCGAACCGTTGGTCGACCACCTGGACGACGCCGAGATCTGGGACGGCGAAGTCATCCGCCGGCGCACCGAGCCGTTGGTCGCCCAGGGCGGCATCGCCGTACTGCGCGGCAACCTCGCTCCCGACGGCGCGCTCGTCAAACCGGCCGCCGCCTCCCCGCATCTGCTGCGCCACCGCGGCCGGGCGGTGGTCTTCGACTCCATCGAGGACTTCCACGCCCGGATCGACGACCCGGACCTCGACGTGGACGCCGACTCGGTCCTCGTCCTGCGCGGCTGCGGCCCCAAGGGCTACCCGGGCATGCCCGAGGTGTCCAACATGCCGCTGCCGAAGAAGCTGCTCGAACAGGGCGTCCGGGACATGGTCCGCGTCTGCGACGGACGAATGAGCGGCACCGCCTACGGCACCGTCGTCCTGCACGTGGCACCCGAGGCCGCGGCCGGCGGCCCGCTCTCGCTCGTCCGCACCGGGGACGTCATCGGCCTCGACGTCGAAGCCCGCCGTATCGACGTCGACGTACCCGCCGACGAACTCGCCCGCAGAACCCCGAACAAGGCCACCGTCACGGGCTACGCCAACCCCCGGCGCGGCTGGGAACGCCTCTACGTCGAGCACGTCCTGCAGGCGGACACCGGCGCGGACCTTGACTTCCTCGTCGGCTCCAGCGGCTCCGAGGTGAGCCGCGAGTCGCACTGACCGGGACCGGGCTCCGCCGATGCGCGGCGGAGCCCGGTCGGCGAGGTCAGGCGGTCTGCAGGGTCAGCCCGTACCGGCTGAGTATCTCGTTGACCGGCTGGTACCAGGTCTCACCGCCGGAGGTGCAGTCGCCCCAGCCGCCGGAGGTGACGCCCTGGGCCTGGTCACCGCTGATGAACGAGCCCCCGGAGTCGCCCGGCTCGGCGCACACACTCGTCTTCGTCAGCTGGTAGACCGTGCCCTGGCTGTAGTTGACCGTCTCGTCCTTGGCCTCGACCGTGCCGCAGTGCCAGTGCGAGGTGGAGCCGGAGCGGCAGATCGAGGCACCGACGGGAGCCTCGGCCGAGCCCCGCACCAACTGGTCGGAGACCGTGCCCCAGCCGAGCACCACCGGCACGGTCCACCAGCCGCTGCCGACGCTCACCCAGGCGTAGTCGTTGTCCGGGAACGACGAACCCTGGAAGTCGCCGACGTACGAGCCGTCCCAGCCGTACACCGCGCCGGTGTGCTGGTCGCAGTGCCCGGCGGTGACGAAGCCGCCGTACACCGAGAAGCCGATGGAGCAGCGGACGTTGCCGGTGTAGTAGGGGTCGCCGCCGACGGTGCCGGCGGAGAAGGTCCGGGGCGCGGCGGCGGTGGCCTCGACGGTGACCGGGCCCGCCTTCCGGGCCTGCGCCAGGAAGTGCCGGACATCGTTGTCAGCGCGGCGGGCGGTGACGACCTCCACGACGACGCTGTTGGCCTCGGGGTCGACGTACCAGCTGCTGACGCCGGCGGGTGCGGACAGCTTGTCGATCCGGGCCTTCGCCGCGTCGAGCTGCCGCGCGCTGTGCTCGACGAGCCGTACGGTCGCACCGGTCGCGCGTACGGCCGTGGTGTCCGCGCCACGGGTGACGGCGACGGTCAGTCGGCCGTCCGCCGCGTCGAACCAGGAGCCGCCGTAGGAGGCCCCGGCCGCGCGCTTGGCCTTCCGTTCCACGGTCGTCGCCGTCTTCTCGGCGGCCAGTCGTGCCTCGGCCTGGCTCTTGGTCAGGCCCAGATCGTGCTGCATCGCGGAGAGCAGTGACGCCGACGCGGGTGCCTCGGCGGAGGGGGTGGGGGAGTCGTCGGCGGAGGCGGGCAGGGTGCTCGCGGCCGCCCAGGTACCGAGCAGGAGGAGTGCGGACAGTCCGGTGCGCATGGCTGTGGTGCGTCTCAAGGGAGTGCCCCTTCGTTGTTCCAGCAAGGTGGGGTGGAACAGCAGAACTGCGAGAGCGCTCTCAACGCGTGCGCGGCAGAGCCTAGCGGGTGATCATGGTCAGGTCTATGCCAATTCCCGGAGTGGGTGGTGTGACTTGTCCGATTCTTGAGGGACGCGCACGCTGGGTCTGTGAGGACCTCACCGTGTGAATAGAGTAAAAATGGCCACTTACGATCAGGGAGACGGTCACCGCGAGTGGCCGGCCGAGGTCGCAACGGTCACCGTCGGGCCGGACGGCATCGTCACGGGGTGGAGCGAGGGCGCCCATCGGCTGCTCGGCCACCCCGCCCGGAAGGTCGTAGGACGCGCCGCGGCCGATCTGCTCGTCGACCCCGAGGCACGGGGGCCCTCCTTCGCCGGCGCGCGGGAATGGCGCGGTGGGGCGACCCTGCGGCACCGCGACGGCCACCGCGTCGACGTGACCCTGCACGCCCAGCCGTCACTGGACGGCGAAGGCACTGCACAGGGACTCGTGGTGACCGTCACCGCCGCTCCCGCCGAGCCGGTGCCCGACCGGGAGATGGTCGAGTGGGCGTTCTCCCAGGCCTCGATCGCGCTCTGCACCCACACCACGGTGTCCGGATCCTGGCAGCTCAACTCGGCCGCGAAGAACGACGAGCAGGTCACCGAGCGGCACTCGGGCACCCTCGCCGACGAGGGCTTCCTGCACTGTGTCGGCCGGGTCGCCGACGAGGCCACTCCGATGCGCTACGAACACATCGCCCCCGACCCGTCCTTCGCCCCTGCCCGCCACCGGGCCTCCCTCGTAGAGCTCTGGCCGGTCCGGGACCCCGCCACCGGGGAGGTCGTCGGTGTGGGCACGGCCGCCTTCGACAGCAGTGACCAGCACTCGGCCCGTCAGCGCCTCGCCCTGCTCCAGGAAGCGGGCGCCTGCATCGGCACCACACTGGACGTGCCCCGGACCGCCCAGGAACTCGCCGACCTCGCCGTCCCCAGACTCGCCGACTTCACCAGCGTCGACCTGCTCGACTCGGTACTGCGCGGGGACGAGCCGGTGCCCGGACCGGTCGACGCGGCCGTCGTGCTGCGCAGGGTCGCGCACCAGTCCTCCGCCGCACGTGACAAGGTGCCCGAGGCCGCCATCGACCTCGGAGGGAGCGACACCTACCCGCCGTTCTCCCCGCCCGCCCGCTCTCTGGCCACCGGGCAACCCGTGCTCAGCGGCGCCGACGACCCCGACTTCGTCCGCTGGATCGCCGGGCATCGCACGCGCACCGCCCGGGTCGAGGAGTACGGCTTCCACTCCGTCATGGCGACCCCGCTGCGCGCCCGGGGCAGCACGCTCGGCGTCGCGGTCTTCGTGCGCGGCGAGGGCTCCCCGCCGTTCGAGCCGGACGACCTGATCCTCGCCGAGGAACTCGCCGGCCGGGCCGCCGTCGGCGTGGACAACGCGCGCCGCTACACCCGCGAGCGCACCAACGCCCTCACCCTGCAGCGCAGCCTGCTGCCCCGGGACCTGCCCAAGCAGGCGGCCGTCGAGGTGGCGTACCGCTATCTGCCGGCCGGGACCAGCGCGGGGGTGGGCGGCGACTGGTTCGACGTCGTCCCGCTGTCCGGCACTCGCGTCGCCCTGGTCGTCGGCGACGTCGTCGGGCACGGCATCCACGCCTCCGCCACCATGGGCCGGCTGCGCACCGCTGTGCGCACCCTCGCCGACGTCGACCTGCCCCCGGACGAACTCCTGACCCACCTCGACGACCTGGTCACCCATCTCTCCTCGGACAAGGACGAGATCTCCCCGGAGGAGCCGTACATCGTCGGCGGCGAGATCGGCGCGACCTGTCTGTACGCCGTCTACGACCCGGTTTCCCGCGTCTGCACCTTCGCCAGCGCGGGCCATGTCCCGCCCGCCGTCCTGCTGCCCGACGGCACGGTCAGTGTCGTCGAGCTCACTCCCGGGCCGCTGCTCGGCGTCGGCGGGCTGCCCTTCGAGTGCACCGAGCTGGAGCTGCCCGAGGGCAGCCTGCTCGCCTTCTGCACGGACGGCCTGATCGAGGCCCGTGACCGCGACATCGGCCTCGGTCTGGAACGGCTCTGCGAGGCCCTGACCGGTCCCGTGTCCTCGCTGGAGGCCACCTGCGACACCGTCCTCAAGGCCCTGCTGCCGCAGAGCCCCGCCGACGACGTGGCCCTCCTGCTCGCGCGCACCCGGGCCCTGCACGCCGACCAGGTCGCCGCCTGGTCGCTGCCGGCCGATCCCGCGATCGTGGCCGACGCCCGTGCCCAGGCCTCCCGGCAGCTCGCGATCTGGGGTCTTGAGGACGCCTCGTTCGTCACCGAGCTGGTGGTGAGCGAGCTGGTCACCAACGCCATCCGCTACGGCGCCGTACCGATCGGCCTGAGGCTCATCCGGGACCGGACCCTGATCTGCGAGGTCTCCGACGCCAGCAACACCGCCCCGCATCTGCGCCGGGCCCGCACCTACGACGAGGGCGGGCGCGGGCTGCACATGGTCGCCCAGCTCACCCAGGGCTGGGGTACCCGCCAGAGCCCCGTCGGCAAGACCATCTGGGCCGAACAACCGCTCCCGGCGGGCTGACCATGGTGGGGCACACAGGCAACGACGGTCCCGGCGGCACCCACACGCTCGGACTGCTCTACCCGCCGGCCGGCCGGGCCCGCGACTACACCACGATGCAGCTCGCCTTCATCGGAGGAGTCGCCGAGGCGGCCACGACACACGGCTACGACCTGTTGCTCGCGCCCGCCCGCACCCACGAGGACCCCTCGTTCCGGCGGATGCTCGCCGACGGGCGGGTCGAGGGCGTGATCGTCATGGAGGTCCGCCGGGAGGACGACCGCGTCGAGCACCTGGCCGAGGCGGGCTTCCCCTATGTCGCCATCGGCCGCAACGACCGCGCCGACGAGACCGGCTGGGTCGACCTCGACTTCGCCGGCCTGGCCCGCCGCTGTGTCCAGCACCTCGCCGACCTGGGCCACACCCGGATCGCCTTCGTCAACCGGTCGGCGGAGCTGTTCGACAGCGGGTACGGCTTCGCCCGGCTCGGCGACGAGGGCTACACCGAGGCCATGAAGAGGCTGCTGCTCACCCCCCGCGCCTATCTCTGCGGCGACGACCTCGCCTCGGGGGAGGAGGTGGTGGAGCGGATCCTGCGGGACGACCCGGCGACCACCTCCCTCGTCACCCAGAACGAGGCGGCCCTGGAGGGCGTCTACCGCGGGCTCACCCGGCACGGTCGCAGCGTGCCGCGCGACTTCTCGGTCGTCGGCGTGGCGGCCAGCCCCTGGGCCGAACAGGTGAACCCGCCGCTGACCGCCGCGGAGATACCCGCCAAGGAGATGAGCCGGGTCGCCGTCGACCTGATGGTGCGGCGTCTGGGCTCACCCGACGCGTCTCCCCGGCACGTCCTGCTGAAGCCCCTGATCACCCTGCGCGCGAGCACGGGGCGCTGTCGACCGGTACCCGGGTCGGAGCCCGAGCCGGAATTCCCCGATTTCGACATAGATTTCTGATACGTCGGTTTCTGTACCCCGATCGCCGACCCCTCGGGAGCAGCACATGTCGTACCCCGTCGACCGCCGCGGCTTCCTGCGCACCACGGGCACGGCCGCCGCCGCCCTGGGCCTGGGCGGCGCCCTGGCCTCCTGCGGCTCGACCAAGTCGGGCCCGGTGACCCTCACCTGGTGGGACTACTTCACCCTCGACAACTTCCAGCCCGGAATGCAGCGCCTCATCAGCGACATCGAGGCCGGTGTCCCGGACGTGAAGATCGAGCGACGGACCTTCCCCTTCGCCGAGCTCGACCGGCAGCTCGCCCTGGCCGCGATCTCCGGCGACCTGCCCGACATCGCCATCGTGGACAACGTCGCCATGAACACCCTCGGCGGCAGCCATCTGCTCGCCGACCTCACCGACAAGGTCAAGAAGTGGGGCCAGGCCGACCAGTACTACAAAGGTCCCTGGGACGGCTGCCAGGTCGGCGGAAAGACCCTGGGCATCCCCAACAACAGCAACTGCCTCGCCCTGTACTGCAACACCCGCCTGCTCAGGTCCGCCGGTGTGAAACCCCCCACCACCTGGGACGAACTGGCCTCCGCGGCCCACCGGCTGACCAGCGGCGACCGCCACGGCCTGGCGCTGAGCGCCATCAAGACGGAGGAAGGCGTCTTCCAGTTCCTGCCGTTCCTGTGGCAGGCGGGCGGCGACCTGGACACGTTCACCACCTACGGCGCCACCGCGCTCTCCTTCCTCCACGACCTGATCGCCAAGGGCTCCCTGTCCGAGCAGTGCGTGGGCTGGACCCAGCAGGACGTCAACACCCGCTTCCTCGACCAGCGCGCCGCCCTGCAGATCAACGGCCCCTGGCAGATCCCGACGCTGAAGAAGGCGGGCTTCGACTGGAGCGTCGTGGCCCTGCCCCGGGACAAGGCGGCCGCCACCTGTCTGGGCGGCGAGAACTGGGTGGTGACGGCGAGCAGCAAGCATCTGGACAAGGCCTGGCAGGTCCTGGAGTACACCCAGCGCCCCTCGGTCCTGGTGCCGTACCTGGTGTCGTTCGGCGACCTGCCCTCCCGCAAGGACCTGGCGGGCCAGGGCACCTGGGCCTCCGACCCGGCCCTGCGGCTCTTCCTCAGCCAGCTGCCCGTCGCCCGCCCGCGCCAGTACGGCGCCCACTACGCCGAGGCCTCGCAGGCGGTCGCGGAGGCGGAGCAGGCCGTGCTCACCGGGACCGCGTCCCCGTCGGCGGCGGCGAGGGTGGCGGCGGTCAAGATCGACAAGGCGCTGGGCAGGTAATGCCCCGGACCCTGTCCCCGTCCGCACACCGCCGGCGCGCGGGCTGTCTGTTCTGCCTTCCGGGCCTGGCCTTCCTCGGCCTCTTCCTGGCCTACCCGCTGCTCTACACCGTCTGGACGTCCGTCCACGACGTCGAACTGGGCCAACTGCTGGGTGGGGAAGAGCGGTTCAACGGTCTCGACAACTACCGCGCCGTGCTCGACGACCCCGCCTTCTGGCACTCCGTACGCCTCTCCCTGCTCTTCACCCTGGCCTCGCTGCTGCTCCAGTTCACCCTCGGCTTCGCCCTGGCCCTGCTCTTCGCCCGCCCGTTCCCGTTCAACGCCCTGCTGCGCTCGCTCCTGCTGATCGCCTGGCTGCTGCCCCCGGTGGTCAGCGGCACCCTCTTCCGCTGGATGCTGGACGCGGACTCCGGCGCCTACAACGCCCTGCTGCGCGCGGCCGGTCTGGGTGCCCTGTCCCACGACTGGCTCACCGATCCGTCCACCTCGCTCGCGGGGGTGATTCTCGCGAACGTCTGGGTCGGCGTGCCCTTCAACATGCTGCTGCTCCTGGTCGGACTGCACACCATCGACCCCGCACTGCACGAGGCCGCCGCCCTCGACGGTGCGAACGCCTGGCAGCGCCTGCGCCACATCACGCTCCCGCTGACGCGGCCGGTCTCGGTCACCGTCCTCCTCCTCGGCCTCGTCTACACCTTCAAGGTCTTCGACATCGTCTTCGTGATGACGGGCGGCGGCCCCGTCGACGCCACCCGCGTGCTCACCCTCTACGTCTACGAGGTCTTCTTCACGTTCTTCCGGTTCGGCCACGGCGCCGCCGCCGGCCTGCTGCTGCTCGTCGTACCGCTGCTCGTGGGCGTGTTCTACGTACGGCGGCTGCGGCGGGAGGAAGAGACGACGGCGGGAGGCGCCGTATGAAACCGCCGCGCCACCGCTGGCTGTTCACCTTGACCGCCACCGTCATCACGGCGGTCTTCCTGCTGCCGGTGTACTGGATGGTGAAGACCAGCCTCACGCGCCCGGACCGCATCCAGGCCGCGCATCCGCAGTGGGTGCCCGCCCCCGTCACCGGTGAGAACTATGCGACGGCACTGGGCTATTCGGGTCTGACCAGGGCCCTGCTCAACAGCCTGGTCATCTCCAGCGGCGTGGTCGCGCTCACCCTGCTGCTGGGCGTCCCGCTCGCCTACGCGCTCGCCCGCATCCGCATGCGTGGCTCCGGCACGATGGTCCTCGCCCTCCTGGTCGCCCAACTCCCGCCCGCCATCGTGCTGGCGGCGCCGTTGTTCATCCTCGAACGCCGGGCCGGACTCGCCGACAGCTATCTGGGCCTCGTCTTCGCCGACACGACGCTCACCCTGCCCTTCACGGTGATCGTGCTGCGGCCCGTACTGCGCGCTGTTCCACCGGAGTTGGAGGAGGCCGCCCAGATCGACGGCTGCGGAGTGCCGGGCGTGCTGCTGCGTGTCGTCCTGCCGCTCATGGTCCCCGGCGTGGTCGCGGCGGCGGGCCTGTCCTTCCTCATCGGCTGGGGCGAGTTCCTCTTCGGCCTCACCCTCGCCGAGGGGCCGGACATCCAGCCCGTCACCGTCCTGCTCAACTCCTTCGTCGGCCAGCACGGCACCTCATGGGGCGCCCTGATGGCCACCGCCACTCTCATCAGCATCCCGGTGGCCTGCGTCTTCGCCGTCTTCCAGCGCTTCATCGTCGGCGGACTCACCGCGGGCAGCGTCAGGGGCTGACCAGAGTCACCTCCCCCTCAGCCCAACGGCTGGCTGATGTTGACCATCCAGGGGACGCCGAACCGGTCGGTACACATGCCGAACTCGTCGCCCCACATCTGCTTCTCCAGGGGCATGGTCACGGAGCCGCTTGCCGAGAGCTTCTCCCAGTAGCCGCGCAGCTCGGCGTCGTCGTCACCGCTGAGGCTGATGGTGAAGTTGTTGCCCGCCGTGCGCTCCATACCGGGCGGGGTGTCCGCGCCCATCAGGGTGAAGCCGCTCGGGGTCTCCAGCATCCCGTGCATGATCTTGTCGGCGATCGCGGCGTCCTGCTGGCCGAACGAGCCGAAGGTGTTCAGCGCCAGGTCGCCGCCGAAGACCTCCTTGTAGAACTCGAAGGCCTGGCGGGCGTCGCCGTCGAAGCTGAGGTACGGGTTCAGTCGCGAGGGCATGGGATCCTCCTGCCGTCGGTGCAATTCATCCGTTTCGCCGCAGACTAACGCGAGCCACTGACAACGGCCTGTCTGCGGGAGAACCCCCAGGTGGGGCGAGCATGGGGCAGGGGGCCGCGGGATGATCCGCGGCCCCCTGCGCGCTCTGCGTCCTACGCCTCCTCGTCCCCGGCGGCTCCGGCCGCCGGTAGCCGGTCGCGGATCTCGTCCATCACCGACGAGTCGGTCAACGTGGTGACGTCACCGAGTCGGCGATGCTCGGCGATGCCGGGAGCAGGAGCCGTGGTTGGCGTGCTCATGCGAGACAGCCTCCTGTCGTCCGAGGGCACGTAGGTGCACATCAACCCTGGTGAGCCGGGTAACCGAGGCAAACCATGGCGGTCCCCCGCGGAGGCAACGGTTTCCCACATACGCCGAACGGCGCTTTTCGTGCGCCGAGCGGCTGTTCTGACGCGATGAACGGTCGTCGCGACGACACGGAGAGCACGTGTGTTCCGGGCCGTTACCGACGGAGCTTCACCTTGTGGACCGCGGTGACGCCGAGGGCCGCGAGGGCGATCTGGATGAGCCACTCGATCCAGTCGACGCCCTTGGTGTCGGCGACGCCGAGGCCGGATGCGATGCCGGCTCCGATGAACGCGGCGACGATGCCGACGAGGATCGTCCACAGGATGCCGATCCGCTGGCGGCCTGGTACGGCGAGTCGGCCGAGAACGCCGAGCACGATGCCTATGACGATGGCGCTGATGACGCCTGAAATCTCCATGAGCGGTCTGTCACCCCTCGGTTGTCGGTGCCTTTCGAGTGCCCGTTCGATGGGGTGTCACTCCTGGAGCCAGGTACTCGACCGGGGTGACATCCGGCTCATGGTGCGTGGTGTCGCGGCGCAGCCGGGCGAGGTGCACCGCGGCCGCGACGAGCACACCCAGCGCGATGGTGAGCACGGCGGAGCCCAGCAGCGTCTGCCGGCCGCCGATGGCGCTCACCACCGGGCCGCCGAGCAGCATGCCGAACGCGGTGGACGGCGTGGTGAGGGCGGTGCGCGTGGCGAGCACACGGCTGAGTACATGGGGTGGGCACGCGCGTTGGAAGAGCGCCGTGCAGATCGCGGTGAACGGGCCGTAGACCAACCCGCCGACGGCGAAGCCGACCAGGCCGGGCAGGGTCCCGTCGGAGAGCCCGAGCGGCAGCAGCGCGGCTCCCCAGCCGACGATGATGACCACCACGACGCCCCACAGAGGCCGGTTCCGCAGCAGCCCGGCACCGAGCCCACCGGCCACCGCACCGACGCCGAACACGGTCCAGAAGGCACCGAGCAGACCGGGCGAGCCGTGCAGTTCGGTGGCGACGTGGATGGGGAGGGCGACCTCGACGGGGCCGTAGAGGAAGAAGAACACGCAGGTGACGGCCGTGAGCCCGAGCAGCCGAGGTTGCCGGACGATGGTGCTCCAGCCGCCTGCCGCCGGGCTGTCCGCGTCCGTCGCCGAGGGGCGCGCCGGCGGCCGGTCCGTGGCAGTCCGGCCCGCCGCCCCCGGCACCACGGCCGTCGTCCCGTTCGCCGTCCGCGACAGAACCCACCGGCAGCACACCGCCAGCACCGCGAAGCTCGACGCGTCGGCCCCGATCACCCAGCCGGGTCCGACCAGCGCCGTCACCGCCCCGGCCAGCGCCGGCCCGACCACGACGGCCGCCGTGGTGAACGTCGACACCAGGGCGTTGCCGGCGATGCGGTCCTCGTCCGGGAGCAGTTCGGCGATCAAGGTGTACGTGCCGGCGTTGCCCCAGGCGTGCAGCAGGGAGGAGACCGCGAGGAGGGCCACGTATCCGGACGGGGAGAGCGTGCCGGCGACGGCGCACACCGCGATCGTCCCCAGCACCACCGCTCGCAAGGTCGCGTCGACGCAGACCAGGCGGGCACCGGCGAAGCCCCGCACCAGCCGCCCGAACAGCGCTGCCCCGATCGTGGCGGGCAGCGAGTACGCCGCCACGGCGAGCCCGGTCCACACGCCCTCTCGACCGGGCGGTGCGATCTCCACGGCGAGCCAGGCCACCGCCACCAGGCTCATCCCGTCGCCCAGCGCCGACACCAGCATCCCCGGCAGCAGCCGCCGCAGCACCGGCTGTCGCATGATCCGCCCGTACGCCCCGAAGCGCGGCCCGCTCATCGGCTCCACCCCTTCCCGGTCCGGGCCATCGTGCAACCTCGACCCGGGTTGATGTCCAGCCCCGCCGCTATGACGGACGGGCGGCGCCGCATGTGACACGGCACGCTGTCCCGGCTTCCCGCCGAATGGCCAACTCCCCATTGGCATCGCCCCGTTGCTCCGCCTAGCGTGATGATCGGGACGGTGCCGAGCCGTCCGGCAGAGCGAGGGGATGGCCTCATGGCGAGGCTCGACGGATTGCTGGCCCTGGTCGCGGCGCGGCGGGCCGAGTTCGAGGAGAAGCGGTACGTGCCGGCGGACGTGATCGGCGAGTTCAAGCGCGCCGGGATCTACCGTGCCGGTGTGCCGAGGCGGTTCGGCGGGGACGCCCTGCCGCCCGCCGAGTTCCTGCGCCTGGTCGAGCGGATCTCCGCGGTCGACGGCTCGGCCGGCTGGGTCGCGAGCTTCGGCTCGTCCGCCGTCTACCTCGCCGCGCTTCCGCCGGACACCCAGGCCGAGTTGTACGGCGACGGCCCCGACGTCGTCTTCGCCGGAGGCCTCTTCCCGGTGCAGCCCGCCCGGCGCGTGGAGGGCGGCTACCGGGTCTCCGGCCGCTGGAGGTTCGCGAGCGGCTGCAGGGGCGCGGACGTCCTCGGCGTCGGCATCCGGGCCGGCGAGGAGCGGGCCGGTCGGCCGCTGACCGCCGTACTCCGCCCCGACCAGGTGGAGATCGCCGAGAACTGGGACGTCATCGGGCTGCGTGGCACCGGCAGCCACGACCTCGTCGTCGACGGGGCGGTCGTCCGCGAGGAGTGGACCTTCGTCCGCGGCGGACCGGCCACCGTCGACGAACCGCTCTACCGCTACCCGACCGTCGCCTACGCCGCCCAGGTCCTCGCCGTCGTCGGCCTCGGTGTCGCCCGCGCCGCGCTCGACCACGTCATCGCCGAGGGCGCCCGCCCCGGCCACACCGGCGCCCCGAAGCTCGCCGAACGCGCCGGACACCGCATCGCGATCGGTCGGGCAGAGGCCCAACTCCGTTCCGCACGCGCCTTCTTCTACGAGACGACCGACGAGGTGTGGGCGACCGTCGAGGCGGGAGACCCCGCGACCACCGAACAAGCCAGCCTGCTGCGCCTGTCCGCCGCCCATCTCGCCGGGATCTCCTTCGAAGTCGCCCGCACCGCCTATCAGTTGGGTGGCATCGACGCCATCTCCACCGGCGGTCCCCTGGAGCGCCGGCTGCGCGACGCGTCCGTCGTCCCGCAGCACGCCTTCCTGCAGGAGGGTGTCTACGACGGCGCGGGCGCCGTCCTGTTGGGCGCGCAGCCCTTCCCCGGTTACCCCTGATGTGCTGTGAGGCCTCTGTGACCGGTGTTGCACACTGTCCCCATGACACGCATGAGGAAGATCGCAGCCGCGCTGTTAGCTGCCTCCGCCGCGCTGCTCGCGATACCCCCCACCTCCGCCTCCGCCACCCCCCAACGCCCTCTGTTCCGCGAGAACTTCGACCGCCTCCCCCTGGGCCCGGTCACCGCTGGACACGGCTGGACCACCGACACCTCCAACGGCTCACTCACCGTCGAGCCCGGCGCCACCGGCCATGGCCGCGAACTGCGCCTGCACACGGAGGGCAACGGCCGTGCCTTCCTCGTCCTCTCCGACCTCGCTCCTCCCGGCAACAGCTTCTGGGCCCGGCTGCGGCTGCGGGTGGACCGGTTCCCCACGGCTCCCGACTGGGCGCACTGGACCCTCGCGGAGGCCTCCGGCTCCGATCTCCCCACGCTCGTCAGGCCGTTGGGCGGCCAGTACGTTCCCACCGAGAAGGCCGACTTCTTCGGAGTGGGTTCCGACCTCGGCCCCACCGGTGACTGGACCGCGTGGCGAACCTCCGCCCCTGCCACGGCCGGGAGTTGGAGTTGCGTCGAGTTCCACCTCGACGCCACCGACAACCGCGTCACCGTCTATCTGGACGGCAAGGAACAGTCCGACCTGACGGTCTCCACGAAACAACACGGCGGCACGGCGGACGACTTCGTCTTCCCGCACTTCGACAAGCTCAAGCTGGGCTGGCAGTTGTACCAGGCCGACCCCACGCCGTCGTCGTACGACCTGCGGATGGACGACGTAGCGCTGAGCACCCGGCGCGTGGGCGGGTGTGCCTCATGACGGGCGGTCCGTCGCGCAGAAGCGTGTTGGGCGGGATGGCCGCGGGAATCGCCCTGGCCGCCGCTGCGGTTCGCCCGGCCGGCGCGACCGGGTGGGGCCAGGAGCCGTATGTGCCGCTGCCCGTCGGTCCCGGCGGCGGACCGGCGGGGTCGGACCAGGTCCATGTGCTCAAGGTCGGTCCTGACACCGCGTCCACGGTTCTGGTCCTGGTCCCGGGGATGTTCGGCGCGGCCAACGACTTCCGGCTCGCCGCCCGGGACCTCGTCGCGGCCGTACCCGGGCTTCAGGTGTGGGCGTTCGACCGGCGCGAGGAGAACCTGGCCGACCGTTCGGGGTTCTTCACCGCCGACCCGGCCGGGTACTACCTGGACGGCCACTACCGCTCACAGGACCCCGACGCATCGGGCTTCGCGGGCCGTTGGGGCCTCGCCCGCACCCTGGAGGACCTGCGCCACGTCGTGCGGACCGCCGCCCGGGGTGGTCGGCGGGTGGTACTCGGCGGGCACTCCTGGGGTGCGACCACGGCGATGACGTATGCCGCCTGGGACTTCGACGGACGCCCCGGGTACCGGGATCTCGCCGGGCTCGTGGTGGTCGACGGCGGGGTGCGCGGGGCGTTCGACGGGACCGGGGAGCCGGTGCAGGACTCGCCCGAGGAGGTGCGGGAGCGGCTCGCGGCCATCGACGGCGGGGCGGTCTTCGACCTGACCCTCAGCGCCGTCGGACTGGGCGAGCGGGCCGAGAGCACCCAGATCTGGTACCAGCTCGCGGGCTGGTACGCACACCGCGACCCGGAGGGCCGCTCGGTCCTCCAGCCCCGGATGCCCGACGCGCTGCGACCGCCGGTCCCGGTCACCAACGCCGGTCTCCTCGGCACCCTGGTGGACACCGGATTCGGCTGGCCGAACGACATCAGCGTGCACTCGGGGCACCTGGCCGACACCGGTGACGTCCGCGGCTGGGTCGACACCGGTATCACACCCGTCGAGCGGGTCGCGACGGCGTACGCGGGCGGCCCGCTACCGGGCGTGTGGGAGTGGTACTGGCCGGCCCGGCTCTCGGTGGATCTCGACGTCGCCGACGCCTACGCCGACACCGACCTGACCCGCTCCCTGGGACTGCGGCTGCTGCACGCCGCCGACCTGGACGTCCCGCTCTACGTCTTCCAGACGAGCTACGCCAAGGGGACGATCGAGTCGGCTGCCCGCGAGGTCGTGGCCAACTCCCGTATCCCGTACGCGACATACGAGACGGACAACGGGATGAACCACCTCGACCCGCTGTTCGCCGCCACCGGGAACAACACACTCACCCGCACCCTCGCACCGTTCCTCGCCGGACGGCCGGTCACTGCCGGGCCCTGACCAGCCCGGCGTCGTACACCGTGACCACGGCCTGTATGCGGTCGCGGGCCCCGATCCTGGCGGGGACGCGGCCGGTGATACCGCGGTACCACCGGCCACGAGGCCGCCGTCATACCTCTCGGTGGTCGATGCCGAGCAGGCTCGCCGCGGCCCGGAAGTCGGCGCCGTGATGGCCGACCGCGAGGGACCAGTGATGGCCCACGCCCGTGGCGCTCCACGCGTCGACCCACTCGCCGGGGTCGCGGCCGAAGTCGACGCGGCTGGTGGTGTTGCCGATCTCCAGCAGCGGGCCGGGGACGACGGTGCCCTCGGAGGTGATGAACGACAGGCTGCCGTCCGCGTCCTGGCCGAGGCCGAGGAGGGTGACCGGGCCGTGCCGGACGTCGAACTCGACGCTGACGCCCCAGCCGCGCTTGCCGTGGTAGACGCCCAGCCCGCGCAGCAGCGGGTCGCGGGCGCTGACGGCGAGATGGGCGGGCCCGTCGTGTCCCATCTCCACCACTCCGTCCTCGAAGTTGAGCGCCTGGATCTCGGTGAAGGAACCCCCGGCGCCCATGCTCTGCGAGGCCAACTGGGCGACGCTGGTGCGCAGTTCGTACTCTCCGGCCGCCGGTACGCCCCGGGCGGTGAGCAGGGAGGCGCCCAGGATCATGCCGGCACCGAGGCGTTCGTGCAGCTCGCCGTCCAGACCGCGGTGGTAGTAGGCGAGCGTGTCGAGTCCGAAGTCCTCGACGAGCCGGTCGAGCGCCACGGACACGGTCGCGCCCCACGTGAAGTCCTCGTCCACCACGCTCTCGTCGAGGGTGAAGACCCGACGGGCCAGCTCCATGCGGGCGCGGGTCTCCGCCTCGGTGACCTTCTCCACCCGATGGCGCAGGTCGTCGAACTCCAGCACCTCGACATGCGAGCCGAAGGTCGCGGGCAGCAGGGTCAGATCGGTCGACACGTCGAGCATGCCGGGATACAGATGCCCCATCAGACCGTGCCGCGCGTGCCGCAGCGCCGCCCGTACATGGGCCGCGCGTATCCACTGCTCGATGCGCCGCCACGCCGACTCCTGCCGCAGCCAGCCCGACACCGACCGGAAGGGGATGCCGGCCCGGCGGAAGACATTGCCGACCTCCGGCACCGAGCACTGTGCGCAGTACGCCAGCCAGGCCCCCGTGTCGAAGGAGGCGTGGTCCATCCGCTCGGACGGCTGGAGGTCGACGACCAGCACCGGGGTGTGCGAGCGCCGCGCGATCGGCAGCACCATCGACGAGGTCAGATACGTCGTCAGGAACAGTACGATCAGATCGCAGTCCGTACGGCGGAGTTGCTCGGCCGCTGCGGCGCCGTCCTGGGCGTCGGAGATGAATCCCACGTCGGTCACCTCCGCGTCCATTTGCTGCAGGCGTTCGGTGACGTAGGCGGCCGACTCCTTCAACTGCGGCAGCAGGTCGGGGAATTGGGGCCAGTACGTGCCGAGCCCTCCGGCGACCAGGCCGATCCGGGGGCGGCGGCGGTGCACCGGAGGGAGCAACTCCCGCAAGGGCATGGAGTGTTCGGCGGTTGTCATGACTGTGCCTGCTCCTTCGGATTCACGCCCGGGCCACACCCAGATCCGCCGGCGCGGCGGCGGCCTGAGGCGAACGGCGGATGAGGACTCGGACGATGTACACGCCCGCGACCGCCGACGCCGCCATACAGGCGGTGATCGACCAGAGCAGGGCGGAGGCGCTGTACTCCATCAGGGCCGGCGTGACGAACGCGACGCCGGCGAAGACCCCGCGCGAGAGGGCGTAGGTGAGGCCCTGGGTGGTGCCCCGGGTGTCCGGGGGCAGCGTGAGCTGAGACCACACCTTGTAACTGGCCTCGCCCGCGAACGGGTTGGAGATCTGGTAGAGCACGAAGAAGACCAGCATGCCGACGAGCGCGCCGGCCGTGAGGGAGGCGACGCAGAAGGCGAGGATCTGGACGACCGTGAACACGTAGAACAGCCGGTCCCGCAGGGAGGTGTCGGCGATCCGGACGAAGACGAAGGTCAGCACCAGTGCGATCGGCAGGAAGGCCAGGTTGATGCCGGTGGCCAGACTCTGGGAGGCGCCGCTGACCGTGACCAGCAGATAGGTGCCGAACTGGCCGAAGGTGTTGGCGCCGATGCCCCAGGTGACGTAGTAGGCGAAGGTGGCGGCCATCGGGAGCAGCGCGGCGCGGTTCATGATGTTCTTGAGTTCGATGCCGCGCGGGGCCTCCAGCGCGGCGGCCTCCCGCGCCACCTCTGCGTCCGACGGTTCGTCGGCCAGCTCCAGCCGGGAGCGTAGCTGCCAGGTGACCAGTGCGGCGACGGCCAGATGGCCGGTGATGAGCCGTGCCCCGGTCATGCCGGTGTCCGACAGGAGGTAGCCGAGGAAGATGACGACGACGATGCCCGCCACCCACATGACCTGCGTGAAGGACACCAGGCGGGCCCGGCCTTCGGCGGGTGCCGCGTCCGAGACCACGGCCAGGGACGTCGGCAGATCGGCACCGGCCGCGAGGCCCGCCACGAGCACGCCGACGAACAGCACGATGTCGTTCGGCGCGAGCGTGATGACGATCGCGCCCAGCGCGTAGCAGAAGATGTCCCAGTTGTAGACGCGGCGACGGCCGAACATGTCGGCCAGCCGTCCGCCGACCAGGGAGCCCACGGCGATGCAGCCGGTGACGATCGCGCTGATCGCGCCCGCCATCCACACGCCCATGTCGTAACTGTGCCGGTAGATCGCCAGGTTGACGGCGATGCTGACGATGAGGGCGGCGTCGAGATAGGAGGCCATGCCCGACAGGGCCGCGACCTTCCACAACCGCCAGGGGATGGGTTGTTCCGAGCGCTGGGGGGAAATCGGGGTTCGGACCATGATGCGACTCCGTCGTCGTCTGGGGATGGGCCGAGAGCGGAGGGGGACGTCGCGGCGCTGAGGCCGATGCGCAGTGAATATAGGGATGGAAAAACGTTCCAACAACCCCTCATGCGCCCATTCGCAGGAAGACGCGCAAGCCTCCTTCCCGCCTCCCGGATCCGGTGCCAACATTCCAGGTTGTCGACCACATGGCCCGCGTAAAACGTTTTTGATCCCGTGAGGATGCCCCGGCCGAACCCGGACGTACTCGGAAGGACCGCATTCGTGATCTCCTCCGCGCTGCAGCAGCTGTTCGACGACCCACCCCGGGACTTCGGCCCCACCCCGCTGTGGTGGTGGTCGGGTGCGAGGGTCACCCGCGAGCGCCTCGCCTGGCAGCTGCGCCGGTTCGCCGAGGGCGGCATCCACAATCTCGTGGTCATCAACCTGGCACCGGCCGGACCGAGTTTCGGCGCCCCGGCCGACGAACCGGCGTGGTTCGACGAGGAGTGGTGGGCCCGCTTCACCGACGCCTGCGAGATCGCCCGGGACCTGGGCATGCGGATGTGGTTCTACGACCAGATCGGGTTCTCCGGCGCCAACATCCAGGGCGGCATCACGCGCCTGCACCCCGAGGCGGCCGGCCTCGCCCTGCGCTTCCACAGGGCGACCGTCTCCAACGGCGTGGTGGAGCTGGGGAGTTCGGAGACCCTGGTCGGCGTCTACGGCACCGACGGGCGGCGGCTGCCCGTCAACGCGGCGGCCGAGGGCAGTGAGGTCGACCTCGTCACCGCCGTCCCCACGGCCTTCGACTACCTGGACCCGGACGCCGGCGGCCTGCTCCTGGACGCCGTCCACCACGAGTTCGACCGCCGCGTCCCCGACCACCTGGGCAGCGTCATCGCGGGCAGCTTCCAGGACGAACTGCCCGGCACCAACTCCTGGAGCCACCGCCTCCCCAAGGAGTTCCTCGCCCGCCGCGGCTACGACCTCCTCGACCATCTGCCGGCCCTCTTCCGTGATCTTCCGCAGGCCGCGGAGATCCGCGCCGACTACTACGCGGTCCGCGCCGAACTCACCGAAGAAGCCCTGTTCAAGCCCCTCGCCGCCTGGCACGAAGAACGCGGCATGCTCCTGGGCTGCGACCAGAGCCACCCCGCCCGCTGCGGCTACCCGGCCCAGTCGACGCAGATCTACACGGACTACTTCCGCACCCACCGCCGGCTCAGCGCGGCCGGCAGCGACCACCACGGCGACTCCAAGGTCCACTCTTCGATGGCCCACCTCTACGGCCATGAGCGCGTCTGGATCGAGGCGTTCCACTCCTCCGGCTGGGGCGGCACCCTGGAGGACACCTACGACTGGCTGCTGCCGTTCCTGCGCAGCGGCGCCAACCTGTACAACCCGCACGCCAGTTACTTCGGCACCGCGGGCGGCTGGTTCGAATGGGCGCCGCCGTCCACCGACTGGCGACAGCCCTACTGGCAGCAGTACCCGGCCTTCTCCCGGGCGGTGGCCCGCATCTGCTCGATCATGTCCTGGGGCACCTACAGCGCCGACGTCGCGGTGCTGCACCCCACCGCCACCATGCAGGCCCTCATCCCGCTGGACGCGCCGATCAAGCACTTCGGCGACGGCCGCCTGGGCGAGGGCCATGCCGACGTCGACGAGACCCAGCGGCACTACCTGGACCTGTGCGGCACCAACAACTGGCTACGGCCCCGGATCGGCGCCCTCGACCGCCACGGCATCTCCTTCGACGTCATCGACGACGCCTCGGTGCAGCGGGGCAAGGCTGCCGAAGGCGCCCTACGCGTTGGGGAGTTGGCGTACCGCGCGGTGCTGCTGCCCTCGGCGAGCGTCCTGGAGGAGCACACGGCACGACGGCTGACCGAACTGCTCGACGCGGGTGGGCGGGTGGTCGCCGTGGGCCGTCTGCCCGAGACCGCCGCCGGGAGGGGCGGTGACGACTCCGCCGTAGCGGCGCTGAGTGCTCATCCGCGGCTGGAGCGGGTGCGCGACAGCGCGGCGGGAGCGGCTGCCGTGGCAGGGGTCACCGGGTACGCGAGGGGTGAAGTGCCGCTGCTGGTCCGGCGGTTGGGCGGCGAGGCGGTCGCGCTGGTGACCGGAGCCTTCCCGGACGCCCGCACCCATCCGCCCCGGGGCAACCACACCGTCGACCCCGCGCGCTACGCCCGCACCACGACCGTCACCGTACGCGCCCCGATCGCCGAGGCTGAGGTCTGGAACCCGGCGACCGGCACCCGTCACCCCGCACACGTCACCGTCTCCGAGGGTGACTCGGTCATCGAGGTACCCCTGGACGGCGCCCCCGCCGCCCTCGTCGTATGGCGCGAGGGCATCCCGGCGACCCGGCCGGCGGCGCGACCGCACGCGACGATCCGCACCATCGACCTCTCGACCGGGTGGCAGGGCCGCCTTGTCCCCACCCTGGACAACACCTGGGGCGACCTCGCACTGCCCGCGGGCTCGTCCGTCGACGAGCCGCAGATCTGGACCATGCGCTGGACCGAGACCGGTGCCGACTGGGAACGGACGCGGGCCACGTACGGCAACCGGGTGCGCGTCCTTCCTCCGGTGCCCGCCTCCAAGGCTCCCGAGCCGCTGGACCGCGCGGGTGTCACCCGGGTCCTCACCGGTGAACAGCCCCTCGCGGACGACAACTGGGCCGTGGCGCTGTTCTCGTCGAGCCGCGGGATGCCGGACCCGGACGGTCTGCTGGGCAACAAGGGCCTGGTTCCCGAGGAGTTCGTGCGCGTCCCGGTCCCCGGCAGCGGAACCGTCGCCCGGGTCAGGGCCATGGTCGAGACCGATCACCGCGGACCGGCCGACCTGCACATCGGTGCCGCGGCGACCAAGCGGGTGTGGTGGAACGGCGAGCGGCTGGAGACGGGAAGCGGATACCTGGGGTCGGCCGGAGTGGAGGTGGACCGGCCGCGCAACGTCCTGGAGTACGAACTCTCCGACGCCCAGGACCGACCCTCGCAGATCTCCGCCACATCCCATGCTCCGCTGGGCAGTTACTTCTGTCTGGCGAGCCCGGACGGCTTCGCGGCACGTCCGCAGTTCATGAGCCTGCCCGACGACGTGCGCCCCGAGGGCGGCGTCACCTATCGGGGTCGGTTGCGTCTGGCGCACGACGACCCGCGGGCCGTGCTCGTGGTGGGGGCCGCGGTGGGCGTCACCGTGCTGCTCGACGGCGTTGTGGTGGCACGGCAGGAGAAGGTGCAGTACTACGAGTCCGACTGGGGCGCGGTGCCGATGTTCTTCCGGCACGAACTGGCCCTCGGCGAGGGCGATCACGTGCTGGAGGTCGTCGCCGACAGCGTCCGTGCGAGGGACGCGGTCTTCGTCGACCTCGTGGCGGGCGGGACCGCGCTGGTGAGCGGGACCGAATGGGAGGCGCGGACGGGGGAGTGGCGCGGACGTACCGTCGAACACCTCGGCAGATGGGGGGAGTTGCAGCACTGCCATGCGGCGGTACGACCGCACCCGCTGCCGGATACCGAGTGGCTGACCGGCGCTCCGGTGCTCGGGACCGCCGTACTGCCGTGGCGCTCCACCGACGACGTCCGCGAGACGGCCCAGCGTTTCCGGTTCACCGTGCCGCCGGGAACCGTGTCGCTCGTCCTGCCGCTGGAGCTCCCAGCCCGGGTGAGGCGGGCGGGCGGCTCCGAACTGGTGGTCCGCGGAGGGACGGTGACGCTGGACCAGCCCTTGTCGGAAGCCACGGACATCGAGGTCGTCACCGCACCCACGGCCGTCCTGCGCGGCGGCTCCGCCTGGCGCGGGCCCGTGCGCGTCCGTACCGTACCGGCGCCGTTGGCCCTGGGGGACTGGCGGCAGTCGGGGCTGGGCAGTTGGAGCGGCGGGGTGACCTACTCGCGCAGGCTGGAGGTGCCCGCCGGGCCGGACCCGGTGCTGGATCTCGGGCGGGTGCGCGGAAGCGTCGCGGTCGTCGTCGACGGGGAGCCGGTCGGCGAGGCGTTCTGTGCCCCGTACCGCTTCGAGTTGCCGGGCACCGCCGGGCGCACCGTCCGGCTCGACGTGACGGTCCACAACACCCTCGCCCCGTATCTCGCCGAAGCCACCCCGACGGCCTGGGCGTTCGACTCGCAGCTGTCGTCCGGATTGCTGGGGCCGGTCACGCTCCGGATCCCGGGCTCAGGCGTCGGAGAGTGACCGCGTGGAGTCCCGTAGCACCAGTCCGGGTGCGAACACCCTTGTCTCATGGGCGTGTTCGGCCCGCGCCTCCACCTCGTCGAGGAGCATCTCCACGGCCGCCCTGCCGAGATCCTCGACCGGCTGGCGGACCGTCGTGAGGGTCGTGCCGACGAAGCTGGCGATGTCGAGGTCGCCGTAGCCGACGACCTGCACGTCCTCGGGCACCTTCACACCCCGCTCGGCGAGGCCGCGGCACAGCCCGGCGGCGAGGAAGTCGTTGGTGCAGAAGACCCCGTCGGGCAACTCGTCGAGCCTGCGGGCGATCTCCAGGCCGTACGCCACCGTCATCTCCTCTGCGACGACCTGGCCCAGGCGTGCCTCGCGTCGGCTGCGCACGGCCTGCCGGGCGCCCTGGTGACGGTCGGCGCACTGCCGGATCGACCGCTCCCCGTTCACGACGAGGATGTCGCGTGCCCCGCACTCCAGCAGGTGCTGCACGGCGATACGGCCGCCGGTGATGTCGTCGACGGAGACGGAGCAGCCCTCCTGTGCGGGCATCGCGCGGTCCGCGAGGACCAGGGGGATACCGCGCTCCCGCAGCCGCGTGAGCCGGGTGGGGTCGGCGCTGAGCGGAACCACCACGGCGCCGACGGCCCGCTGTTCGACCAGCATCGTGAAGTAGCCCTGCTCGCGCTCCGGGGCGTCCCCGCTGTGGCAGAGGACGAGGGAGTAGCCGTGGTCGTAGGCGGCGTCGGCGGCGCCCCTGGCGATGCGGGCGTAGAAGGAGTTGGTCACGTCGGGCAGCACCAGTCCGATCGAGGACGAGTGCCCTGTCCGGAGGCCGGCGGCGCCCGGGTGGGGGACGTAGTCGAGCGCCGCGACCGCGTCCCGGACCCGCTCGGCGGTGCGGGCGTTGACGCGCTCTGGGCGGTTGAGGACGTTCGACACCGTCGACACCGAGACTCCGGCGGCGGCTGCGACGTCCTGGATACGGGCGGGGCGAACCGGAATGGCGTCCACCCCCTCGCTGTGACAGCCGCGCCACCAGGCACGACGTGGTCCTTGTAGGCGGGCGCAAGTCTACCCCGGCGGCGGTTGCATCGTTTTGCGTCGGGCGGTTCCCCGACGCGACCGACCGAGCATCGGCGTTCCGCAGAAATAGTATCGAGTTCTCCCGTGAGAATACTTGCCTACCTCAAAAAGAGAATGTAATTTCCGGCGCGTACTCCCTCACCTGTCTCGGACTGCGGTGTCCGAGTTTCCCGAGGAGGCATCTTGCGCAGGTTGCTCATCGGCACGGTCAGCGCGGTCGCGGTGTTGCTGGCCGGCTGTTCCTCGCACTCCGACGCCACCGGCGAGGAGACGAGCGGTACCCCGGCCGCGGGCGCCTCCGCCAAGGCCTCGTCCGACTTCGGCACGCTGAAGAACGTGTGCGGTCCCGGCACCGCCAAGTCCTCCGCCGTCCAGGGCGTCACGGCCGCCTCGATCCAGGTCGGGGTCCTGACCGACCTCGGCTTCACCAAGAACTCCGAATTCCCGGACGCCGCCAAGGTGTTCACCTCCTGGTGCAACGCCGCGGGAGGCATCAACGGCCGCAAGCTCGTCCCGGTCACCCGCGACACCAAGCTCATGCAGGTCCGCGAAGAGGTCCTGGCCGCCTGCAAGGCGGACTTCGCCCTGGTCGGCGGCGGCGCCGCGCTGGACGGCCTGGGGGTGACCGACCGGCTCACTTGCCTGCTGCCCGACTTCCCGGCCCAGTCCACCCAGGCCGTCGGCTCCGACCTGCAGGTGCCAGCCACCGGCGCCGGGGTCGGTTACTTCCCCTACGCCGGCTACTACGCCTGGCTGCTCAAGGACAAGTACCCCGACTCGGCCCGGAAGGTCGGCATCATCGCCGGCGACAGCCCGGTCAGCAAGACCTTCGCCGCCCAGTACACCGAGGGCATCGCCGGCCTAGGCGGCAAGGTCACCTACAACGACCTCTATCCCGCGGCCGGTGTCTCCGACTGGACGCCGTACGCCCAGAAGATCAAGAGCAAGGGCGTCAAGGGCCTCACCTTCCTCGGTGACTTCGCCAGCCTCGCCAAACTGGAACAGGCCCTGACCGCCATCGGCTACGCCCCCGACTGGATCGACGCCAACAGCAACGCCTACGGCCCCGCCTTCCCGCAACTCGCGGGCACCGCCCTGGCCAAGCAGCACAACTACGCCGAACTCTCCGCGACCGCACCGCTGGAGAGCGCCGCCGCCACCCCGGCGACCCAGCAGGTCATCGACCTGTTCAAGAAGTACGCCCCCGGCAAGCAGGTCACCTACCCGGTGCTGCGCGCCTTCTCCGCCTGGCTGCTGTTCGCCACGTCCGCCCGCGACTGCGCCACTGTGACCCGTAAGTGCGTCTACGAGAACGCGATCAAACAGACCGCCTGGACGGGCGGCGGGCTCCAGGCCCCGGCCGACCTGAGCCGGAACAACATCCCGCCCAAGTGCTACTCCATCGTCGAGACCACGACGAAGGGCTGGCAGCCGGCCGACTTCAAGCCCGACACCGGCCCCTACCGCTGCGACGCCCCCGCCTACAAGTACAAGGGCGACTACGGCAAACCCGCCACCCTCGCCTCCGTCGGCAAGTCCCTCTCCGACCTCACCTGAACGACGTACAAGGGGAAGTCCTCGACCGCGATCGCCTGCACCGCGTCGCCCACCGCCGTTCGGGAAACCCGGCCACCGGCGCGCGGTGATTCCGGTGAGGATGAGGTCGATCCCGGCGAGGAACTCCGCTCGGTCGTCGTGCTCCCGCATCTGGCGGGCGATGGTGCGGGTGAACGGGTACTCGGCGGCGTCGAGTTCGGCCCATGCGGTGGCCACGGCGCCCAGGAACTCGGCCCGGTCCGTGTCCGGCTGGAGCGTCTCGCCGACGATGGCGTTCTGACCCGCCACTCCGAGGATGTAGTTCACCTCGTGGACGCCACGGTGAACTGGGCCGCGTCAGGCACGCGCAGCGCCTGGACCTGGCGCCCGACGCGTTCGAAGACCCCCAGCATCGGCGGCTGCCACGATGCGCGGGCGAGCTGTGCGCCGACCCAGGGGTGGGCGTCGATCGCGTCGAACACGCCGAGTGCGAGGGCGCGGACAGCCTCCTGCGGCGTCGCGTCGGCGTTGTCGGCGGGGACGGTGGTGGCCATGACCGCGTCGGTGGCGGCGGCAAGGAGCTCGGCCCTACCGGTGACATGCCAGTAGATCGCCCCGGGCCCGGTGCGAGCCGCTCGGCCGGCGCGCGGAACGTCAGACCACCCTCGCCCACCGTGTCGAGTAGCTCGATGGCGGCGTCGACGATGCGCTCCCGGGAGAGCGGTTCCTGACGCCGTTCCGAACGACGTGTCCTGATTGCCGTGCCGCCACCCTAGAGCGCCTTGGAACGGCGTTCCAGCTTGACAGTTGCTGGAACGCCGTTCCAATCTGGATGCACTGGAACGCCGTTCCAGTCATCGTCCGCCGCGTGTCCGCCCAGCGGTCAGGCCCTGTTCCCCCGCAGCATCGCCGCCGCCGTCGAAGGCGACCAACTCAACGAGTCCATGTTCGGCGACGACACACCCCATGGCCTGATCAACATGTTCAACGACCATGAACAGACCCGGTGAACGGGCCGATCCCTCACCCGGCGTCGATGACCACCGCCTTCACCCGCGGCCCGGCGGTGCGCCCGCGTCACGCCGGTGCCGGGGTCCGCTCGGCGGCCCGCTCCAGCCGTACGATCACGCTCTTCGACGTCGGTGTGTTGCTGATGTCGGCCACGCTGTCGAGCGGTACCAGGACGTTGGTCTCCGGGTAGTAGGCGGCGGCCGAACCCGGGGGAGTGGGGTAGGAGACCACGCGGAAGGCGTCGGCGCGGCGCTCCGAGCCGTCGGACCAGACGCTGATCAGGTCGACGAGGGCGCCGTCCTCAAGGCCGAGGTCGGCGAGGTCCGCCGAGTTGACCAGGACGACGCGCCGGCCGCCCTTGATGCCCCGGTAGCGGTCGTCCATCGCGTACGGGATGGTGTTCCACTGGTCGTGTGAGCGCAGCGTCTGCAGGACCAGGTGGCCCTCGGGCGCCTGGAGCATCGTGAAGTCGTTGACGCTGAAGACGGCCTTGCCGCTGGGCGTGCGGAAGGTGAGGGAGTTGACCGGGTTGGGCAGACGGAAGCCGCCGGGCTGTCGTACGCGCTCGTTGAAGTCCTGGAATCCGTCGACGACCTGGGCGATGCGGTCGCGGACGCGGTCGTAGTCCGCCTCGAAGTCCGCCCAGGGGATGGCCGGTTCGGACCCCAGGACCTTGCGGGCGAGGCGGGTGATGATCGAGACCTCGCTCAACAGGTGCGGCGACGCCGGGGCGAGACGGCCGCGGGTGGCGTGGACCTCGCTCATGGAGTCCTCGACCGTCATGAACTGCTCCCCGCCCGCCTGGACGTCACGGTCGCTGCGGCCGAGCGTCGGCAGGATCAGCGCCGTGCGTCCGCACACCGCGTGGGACCGGTTCAGCTTGGTCGAAATGTGCGCCGTCAGACGGCAGTTGCGCAGGGCGCGCTCGGTGACGTCGCTGTCGGGGGTCGCGCGGACGAAGTTGCCCGCGACGCCGACGAACACCTTGGCGCGTCCGTCGCGCATGGCCCGGATGGAGTCGACGGAGTCCAGGCCGTGCTCGGCCGGCGGGGTGAACGCGAACTCCCGTCCCAGCCGGTCCATGAAGGGCTGCGGCATCCGCTCCCAGATGCCCATCGTGCGGTCGCCCTGCACATTGCTGTGTCCGCGCACCGGGCACACGCCCGCTCCCGGGCGGCCGATGTTGCCGCGCAGAAGAAGGAAGTTGACGACCTCCCGGATCGTGGGCACACCGTGCTTGTGCTGTGTCAGACCCATCGCCCAGCAGACGATGACACTACGGCTGGCCAGGACCCGCTCATGCACCTGCTCGATCTCGTCCCGGGTCAGCCCGGTCGCCTCCAGGACGGCATCCCACGAGGTCTCCCGGATGTTCGCCACGAAGGCGTCGTAGCCCGTGGTGTGCGCCTCGATGAACTCCCGGTCCAGGACGGTGCCCGGCTCCTTGTCCTCCGCCTCCAGCAACAGCAGGTTCAGCGCCTGGAACAGGGCGAGGTCGCCGCCGGGCCGTATCTGCAGGAACTGGTCGGCGATCTGTGTACCGCGCCCGATGACGCCACGCGCCTTCTGCGGGTGCTTGAAGCGCAGAAGTCCCGCTTCCGGCAAGGGATTCACGGCGACGACACGGCCACCACGGCGCTTGGTCTCCTCCAGCGCGGACAGCATGCGCGGGTGGTTGGTGCCGGGGTTCTGCCCCACGACGAAGACGAGATCGGAGTCGTAGAGGTCGTCCAGGCTGACGCTGCCCTTGCCGATGCCGAGGGTCTCGCCCAGGGCCGAACCGCTGGACTCGTGGCACATGTTGGAGCAGTCCGGCAGGTTGTTGGTGCCGAAGGCGCGCGCGAACAGCTGGAGCAGGAAGGCCGGTTCGTTGGCGAGGCGGCCCGATGTGTAGAAGAGCGCCTCGTCCGGGTGGTCCAGGGCACGCAGCTCGCCGGCGAGCAGGTCGAGGGCCTCGTCCCAGCCGATCGGTTCGTAGTGCGTGGCACCCTCGCGCAGCACCATGGGCTCGGTCAGCCGGCCCTGCTGGTTGAGCCAGTAGTCGGACCTGCGGCTCAGCTCGTCGACCGAGTGCTGCCGGAAGAAGTCCGCGGTCACCCGACGCGAGGTGGCCTCGTCGCCGATGTGCTTGGCGCCGTTCTCGCAGTACTCGTTGCGATGCCGGTGTCCCGGCGCGGGCTCGGGCCAGGCACAGCCCGGGCAGTCGAAGCCCTTCGCCTGGTTGATGCCGAGCAGGGTCAGTGCGGTGCGCTTGGGCGAGGTCTGGCCCAGGGCGTACTTCAGGGCGTGGACGACGGCGGGCGCGCCGGTGGCCCAGGTCTTGGGAGCCGTGACGGACAGCTCCGCCTCGTCCGGATCATACGGCTCGTCGAAGTCCCGCATCGAGCGTCACGCCCTCTCTGCTCATGTGACCCCTCACTGTTCGTCGGTGTGTCGGGCCAGGTCAAAGCGGTAGTTCCTATCGCTTGAGAGGCCGCACCGATCACCGCTGCGTGATCGACGCCTCCGGCGCGGGAATCCCGTGCACGGTGGATCATTGGAGAGTGCTGCTGCGCCAACTCGAGTACCTCGTCGCCCTCGCCCGCGCCCGCCACTTCGCGAAGGCGGCACAGGCCTGCTACGTCTCCCAGCCGACCCTCTCCGAGGGCATCCGCAAGCTGGAGGACGAGCTGGGCATCCCCCTGGTCCGGCGCGGTCGCAGGTTCGACGGCTTCACTCCGGAGGGCGAGCGGGTCGTCGTATGGGCGCGGCGCATCCTTGCCGACCGGGACGCGATGCAGGGCGAGATCCAGGCCCTGCGGGCGGGGCTGACCGGCCGGCTGCGCATCGGCACCGTCCCCACCGCGTCCACCGCGGTCGCCCTGCTGACCCAGCCGTTCTGCGCCGCGAACCCCCTCGCCACCGTCCAGGTCTTCGCCGACCTGCAGGCCGTCGACATCGTCAACAGACTCCGTACGTACGAGCTCGACGCCGCCGTGACCTACCACAGCTCGGTCGTCGGACAGGACTTCAAGTTCGTCCCGCTCTACCAGGAGCGCTACGTCCTGCTGACCCGGCTCTCGGCCCCGGATCCCGGCCCGGTCGAGGTCTCGTGGGAGGAAGCGGCCCAGTACCCCCTGTGCCTGCTGCACCCGATGATGCAGGGGCGCCAGGTCCTGGACGCGGTGTTCGAGACGGTGGGGGTCCCGGTGACGCCGAGGGTCGAGACCGACTCGATCGCGGCCCTGTTCGCCCAGGTCAGAGCCGGTCACTGGGCGAGCGTCGTACCGCACACCTGGCTGCATGTCTTCGGCGTCCCCGCGGGCATGCGCGCCGTCCCCCTGGTCCGCCCGGTCCGCACGGAACGCATCGGCCTAGTGCTCCCGGCCCGCGAACCCGTCTCGGTGATCGGCCAGGCCCTGATCGACGTCGCCGGCCGGGCGGGCATCGCCGCCGCACTGGAACAGCTGCCCGACTAGGGCCGCACGGGGATGCCGTTCCGCCACCGCCCTGCAGGAACCGGGACGGGAGCCCACTCGTCTCCTCGTCAAGTGGGGTTTGTGAGAGGGGAGTTGGGCATGGCGGCAGAGAACATCGACGGTGTCGTGGACGGGCTTGCCGGGATTGTGCGGGAGGCCGAACGCGACGGCGACCGGGTCGGGTACTTCGCGGCGCTGTACCGACAGGTGACCGTCGAGATCCGCTCGGCCATTCACGGTGGCCTGTTCGAGGACGGCGCCCGAATGGACCGTTTCGACACGCTCTTCGGCAACCGCTACTTCGACGCGCACGACGCATGGCGTCGCGACCGGAGCGGGCCGCGGTGCTGGCGCGAGACGTTCGGGCTGCTCGACGACACCGACACCATCATCGTCCAGCACCTGATCCTCGGCGTGAACGCGCACATCAACCTCGACCTGGCCGTCGCCGCCGCGGGGACCAGCCCCGGCGAGGACATCCAGGCGTTGCGGCACGACTTTCTGCTGATCAACGACATCCTCGCCCGGGTGGTGCTGGCGGTACAGGACTCGGTCGACGCCCTGTCGCCGTTCATGTCGCTGCTGGACAGGGTCGGAGGCCGCACCGACGAGCGCATCCTCGACTTCAGCATCGTCCAGTCCCGCGAGGAGGCGTGGTACAACGCCGTCCTGCTGGCCGGCCAGAACGAGGCGGAGCGCGCGGCCACCATCGAGCGACTCGACATCCGGGCCGCCGTGCTCGCACGGTTGATAGCCCGACCGGCCGGTCTCGTCCGCCCGGCCCTGGAGCTGATCCGACGCACCGAGAGCGGCGATGTCCCGGCCGTCATCACTCACCTGGACAGCGCCATGGAGCGAGCCTCCACCCGGCAGGTGACGGGGTGAGGCCCGGCCGGTCGGCCTCCGGCATCCCGCCGCTGAAGTCGGCGCCGGCCGACTGATCGTGGGGTGGCACCCGACCGGTGGCCGGGCGCCGACCCACCTCGGATCAGGCCGGTGTCATGACGGTCCGGCCGAGATGCCGGGCGAAGAAGCGGACCGCGCTGTCGGCCTCGAACCTGGGCAGCTCCTTGTGCCGGCCCGCATTGGCGTGCAGCGTCTTCTCCTTCGAGGCGAAGGCGTCGAACAGCGCCAGACCGGACTCGCGCGGGATGTGCTCGTCGTCCCACTGGAGCGTGAACTCGACCGGGACGGTGATCCGCTTCGCCGTCTCGGCCAGGGCATCGGGCCAGTGGTGACCGAAGACCGCGGCGGTGATCCTGGGATCGGCCGCCACGAACGGCACACCGATCGCCGTACCCATGTTGAGTCCGTAATAGCCGACCGGCCCGTCGGCGCCGATCTCCGGGAGCTCCTGGAGGGCGTCCAGGGTCGCCCGCCACTCCGGTACGGCGCGCTCCGCGAGGTGCGCGTTGTAGCGGACGACGATCGGGCCGACGGGCTCGCCGGCCGCCATCGCCCGCTGCATCACGGCGATCTCCTGCTCGTCGTGCGCGGTGCGCGGCCGGTCGCCGTGCCCGGGCGCGTCGACGCAGGCGACATGGAAACCGGCGCCGGCCACGAGGAGGTGCGCCCGGCCGGTCATGGCCGGCCACTTCTTGTGGGTGCCGCCGCCGTGCCCCATCAGTACGAGGGGTGCGCGGTCGGAGGCGGACGCGGGTGACCAGAGCACGCCGGGGATCTCGCCGAGGGTGAAGTCGCGTTCCACGACGCCGTTCGACGACGTCTCAGTGGTGAAGCGCAGAGAATGCATGGCTGTTGCCTTTCGGGAGTGCCTTGTTGTCGAGGCGCTCCCGGCGGCAAGACCTATGTCGGTCGCCCGGCCGTGACGGAGAGAGGGAGCACCCACTCGGATACAGCGTTCATGGGTCTCACCTCCTCGCGTGACGTTCACGGCGTGCCGCACGTTACCGACCGAAGGCCGTCCCGCCCAACTCATTTTTCCGATCAGATGGAGGTCCGCACCGTGACAGCCGTCGTCCGCCGTCGCGCTCGGGCGTCGGTCTCGGCGATCTTCTTCGTGCACGGTGGGGTGTTCGCCTCCTGGGCGGCGCGTATTCCCGCGGTGGAGGGTGGACTACGGCTGCCCCCAGGGCTGTTGGGCTTGGTACTGGCCGGCCCTGGCCTGGGCGCGTTGGCCGGCAGTCGGCTTGGCGGTCTGCTGGTACGGCGCCTGGGCAGCCGCGCGGTCAGTGGCCTGGCACCCGTATGGCTGAGCGTGCCGCTGGGACTCGTCCCGACGGCGCACACGGCGGCGCCACTGGCGGGCCTGCTGGTGCTGCTCGGCGCCGCCGACGGATGCACGTCGGTGGCGATGAACGCCCAAGCCGTGGTGGTGCAGCGGCACTACGGACGGGCGGTGCTCAACTCGATGCACGCCATCCGCAGCATCGGCGCCGTGACCGGGGGCCTGGCCGCCGTGGCCATGACGGCCCTCGGCCTGTCCTCCACACCCCAGTCCGTGTCGGTCGCGGCTGTCCTCGCCGCGATATCGGCGGGTGCGGCCTGCGGGCTCGAACCGGACGAGCCCCCGCCCGCCGAGCACGGAAACGACGCGCACGAGCCCCCGCCCGCCGAGCGCGTCGAGGACGTGGACGAGCCTTCGCCCGTCAAGCACGGAGAGGACGGTGTGCCGCGCACGGATGCCCACCGCGCCACCGTCCTCACCCTCATGCTGATGACCTTCCTCGCCGCCCTGGTGGAGGACGCGCCCGCCTCGTGGAGCGGCGTCTATCTGCGCCACATGGGCGCCGACTCCGCGACCGCCGCCGCCGGATACGCGGCCTTCTCGGCCGGCTCGGTCGCGAGCCGCCTCGTCAACGACCGCCTGGTCGACCGCATCGGCTGGACCCGCCTGATCCGGGCAGGCACGCTGGCCTGCGCCGCCGCACTCGGCGTGGCGCTGCTCCTCGGGCGACCCGTGATCACCCTTGCCGCGCTGGTCGTCGCAGGGGCGGGGATCAGCGCCGTGTTCCCGGGCGCCTTCACGGCCGCGGGCACGCTGCCGGGCTCGGCACTGGTCATGGGCCAGGTCGGCTTCGCCGGGAACCTCGGCTGGCTGCTGGTCTCCCCGATCATCGGTGGCGTGGCCGCACTCGTAGGACTGCCGACCGCGCTGGGCCTGCTGGTCGGCGCGGCCGTGTCGATCGCCGCTCTCGCGCCGGTCACCGGAAGGCCGTCAGATTGCGCGCGACCCACTCACCGAAGGGCCGGGCCGGACGGCCGAGCACGGCCTCCACGTCGGGGCTGACCAACTGCTCGGCCGGCAGCGGGAGTCCGAGGATGTCCAAGGTGCCATCGATGACCTCCTCCGGCATGAACTGTGCGAGATGGGCATGGGCCTCGTCGCGGGAGAGCTCGACGAAGGTCACCTCCTCTCCCAGCGACTCGGAGATCACCGCGGTCTGTTGCCGCGGGCTGATCGCCTCGGGGCCGGTCAGTTCGTAAGTCCGTCCCGCGTGACCGTCCTCGCGCAGTGCGGCCGCCGCGACCTCCGCGATGTCGGCCGGGTCGACGACGGGCAGCGCCACGGTTCCGAACGGGGCGAAGACCGAGCGCTCGGCACGCACCGACTCGGCCCAGGCGAAGGCGTTGGAGGCGAAACCGCCCGGCCGCAGGATGGTGACGTCCGTTCCGGACGCGCGCACGGCGTCCTCGAAGGCGCGCAGGCGGGTGTGCGAAGGCGCTCCGGGGCGAGTGGAGTTGATCTGGGAGGACAGCAGGACGATCCGTCCCACCCCCGCCGCCTCGACCGCGTCCAACAGGGCTTTCGGGCTCTCACCGTGAGCGTTGAGCTCACCGCCCAGCAGGATGAACAACGCGTCGGCGCCCCGCAGAACGGGCCGCATGCTCGCAGCGTCCCCTGGATCGGCCCGGGCCTGACGGACCCCGGTCGGCAGCCCGGCGGGCCGCGGCTGTCGCGACACGGCCACGACCTCCTCGTCCGCCTCGGTCAACAGCGGCACCAGCGTCCGCCCGATGTTGCCGGTCGCACCCGTCACCACGATCATCGGAACCCCTAAGTTAGTTAGCTAACTGACTAAGAACGACCGTAGCACGGCCCCTTGCCCCTGCCTATAGTTGGTTGGGTGACTGACTCAGTGGCACCCAGGGTGGCGCGAGCGGCCGGCAAGCGCCGTCGCCTCACGGCCGCGGCGGCCCAGGTCCTGCACGAGCAGGGTGTCGAACGGACCACCCTCGCCGACATCGCGCGCGTGGCCGACGTCCCGGTCGGAAACGTCTACTACTACTTCAAGACCAAGGACGAACTGGTCCGGGCCGCCCTGTCTGAGCACCGTTCACACCTGGACGAACTCACCGGCCGGCTGGACGAGTTGCCCGATCCCCTCGACCGCCTCAAGGGTCTGATCGGGGCCTGGGTCGGCCTGCGTGACACCGCCGCCCGCCACGGCTGCCCCACCGGCACTCTCGCCGCCGAACTCGACAAACGTGCCGACGGGATCCTCGACGTGGAGGCAGGCGCCGTCATCCGGCGCCTGCTCGACTGGGCCGCACAGCAGTTCCGCGCCCTTGGCGTGCCCGACCCGGACGACCACGCCGTCACCCTCGTCTCCGCCTACCAGGGCATGTCGCTCCTGGCCAACGCCCTGCGCGACCCGGACATCATGACCCGCGAGGGTGCCCGACTCCTGCGCTGGCTGGACTCCTTGACCGACCTCCCCGCGAAGTCCCGCGCCCAGGACCGGTAGGAGGCCTCGGCCGCGTCGTCCACCACGGCCGGCAGCTGGTGTACAGGGTGGTCCGCGCGGCCGTCGGCGCGTCGAGCTCGCGGGCGGCCCAGCGGGTGAGCTTCAGTTCCGGGTGGGCCCTGATGTCGTTGTCGCGCCGCACCGTGTTGCGGGCCTCGGCGAGCATCGCGCCGTCCGGCCCCACCAGCAGCGAACCGTACGGTGCGTCGCCCAGTTCCCGTGGGTGGCGACGGCGGTGAGCGCCCGCCGGGCCGCCCGGGCCTGCGGGTCTCCTCCGGGGTGCCGTGGTAGGGGTCCAGCAGCACGGTCCCGGCGCCGAGCCGGAGCGGCCGGTCGAGGTCGTCGACAATCCGGTCGAGGGAGCCGACACCGGTAGGCCGCTTGGGGTCCTCGACCGGGGAGAGCGACCTTCGGCGGATGCCGGCCGGTTGCGGGACCACGACACCCCCGGCGCGCCGGAAACCTTCGGACCACGCCCCTTCGGCGACCTCGGGACGACCGACCGGGCCTCGCCCTCACCGTGCCGCCCCACTCGTTCGTGACGGTGCGGGTGAAGCTGAGCTGATCTCCCGCCCTTCCCTTGCCTCCTCATCCTTGACCCCCGCCCGGCGCTCCATGATGCTGTGTTGCGACACGTGAGATGCGTGCCGTAATGAGCAACATCAGCTTCAGGTCTCGTATCAGCCGAGGAGTGGCCATGACTCACCAGGTCCGTGCTGTCGTCGCGCGGGGGAAGGGCGCCCCCGTCAGCCTGGAAACGATCATCGTGCCCGATCCCGGACCGGGCGAGGCTCTGGTCAAGATCCAGGCCTGCGGGGTCTGTCACACCGACCTGCACTATCGCGAGGGCGGGATCAACGACGACTTCCCCTTCCTCCTCGGCCATGAGGCGGCCGGCGTCGTGGAGTCGGTGGGGGAGGGTGTCACGGACGTGGCGCCCGGCGACTTCGTGATCCTCAACTGGCGTGCCGTGTGCGGGAACTGCCGGGCCTGTCTGCGCGGACGGCCCCAGTACTGCTTCAACACCCACAACGCCAAGCAGAGGATGACCTTGCTGGACGGCACCGAGCTGTCCCCGGCCCTGGGTATCGGCGCCTTCGCGGAGAAGACGCTCGTCGCCGCCGGACAGTGCACCAAGGTCGACCCCGCCGCCTCGCCGGCCGCCGCCGGTCTGCTCGGCTGCGGTGTGATGGCCGGTATCGGTGCCGCCATCAACACCGGCAACGTCGGCCGTGGTGACACCGTCGCCGTCATCGGCTGCGGTGGCGTCGGCGACGCGGCGATCGCCGGCGCGCGCCTGGCCGGCGCGGCGAAGATCATCGCCGTGGACCTCGACGACCGCAAGCTCGCCACCGCCAAGAAGCTCGGCGCCACCCACACCGTCAACTCCAAGGAGAACGACGCGGTCGAGGCGATCCGAGAGCTGACCGGCGGGTTCGGGGCCGACGTCGTGATCGAGGCCGTCGGCCGTCCGGAGACGTACAACCAGGCCTTCTACGGCCGCGACCTCGCCGGGACCGTCGTCCTGGTCGGGGTGCCCACCCCGGAGATGAAGCTGGAGCTGCCGCTCCTCGACGTGTTCGGGCGCGGCGGCTCGCTGAAGTCCTCCTGGTACGGCGACTGCCTGCCCTCGCGCGACTTCCCGATGCTGATCGACCTCTATCTCCAGGGCCGCCTCGACCTGGACGCCTTCGTCACGGAGACCATCGCCCTCGACGAGGTCGAGAAGGCCTTCGAGCGGATGCACGGCGGCGATGTGCTGCGCTCGGTGGTGGTGCTCTGATGGCCGCCCGCATCGAACGGCTCGTGACCTCGGGGACCTTCTCGCTGGACGGCGGTACCTGGGACGTCGACAACAACGTGTGGATCATCGGGGACGATCACGAGGCGATCGTCGTCGACGCCGCTCATGACGCCGATGCCATCGCGGAGGCGGTGGGCGACCGGCGGCTGACGGCCATCGTGTCCACCCACGCCCACAACGACCACATCGACGCCGCGCCCGAACTCGCCGCGCGCACCGGCGCCCCGGTCCTCCTCCATCCGGACGACCTGCCGCTGTGGAAGCAGACCCACCCGGACCGGGCGCCCGACGCCGAGCTGGCCGACGGGCAGACGCTGGCCGTGGCCGGCATCGAGCTGACCGTGCTGCACACCCCGGGGCACGCGCCGGGAGCGGTCTGCCTGTACGCGCCGGCCCTGGCAGCGCTGTTCAGCGGGGACACGCTGTTCGCGGGCGGACCGGGGGCGACGGGGCGGTCGTACAGCCACTTCCCCACCATCGTCGAGTCGATCCGGGAGAGGCTGCTGACGCTGCCCGGCGACACCGTCGTACACACCGGTCACGGTGACACGACCACCGTCGGGGCCGAGGCCCCGCACCTCCAGGAGTGGATCGACCGCGGTTTCTGACCGCTCTCGTCACCCTCCGCTCGCATGCGCCCGTCGGTGGCTTCTGGCCGCGCCGCAGGGAAACCAGGGGGGCGCCGGTGTATGGCGCTGGGTCTTGGTGAA